>CASBQC010000218.1 GCA_949127805.1 Nostocales cyanobacterium PMM_0081 | reverse complement strand
TTAGGCAATTTGTCTAACCCTTCTAGAGAGGAGCGCAATGTCATATTCGGTATTTGCCAAAGTTTGATTGATTTGTCATCACTAGCTGTTGCCAGGAGATTACCTTGGGGGCTGAAACTAACACTATTTACCGAATCTTTATGTCCAGTGAGAGTTTTAATTAAACTGTTGTCTCGCTGCCAAAGTATAACAGTTTGATCTGCGCTAGCGGATGCTAAAGTCTGACCATCGGGGCTGAAACTGAGGCTGTCAAATGCTATGCCCTTTCCAAGGAATGTTTGCAGTAAAGTTCCATCCTTGGGGTTCCAAAGTTTGATCGTGCTGTCATTACTGGCTGAGGCTAGGGTTTGACTATCAGCGCTAAAACTTACCGATGTCACTTGATCATTGTGTGCCGAAATTGTTTTTAGCAAAGTGCCGTCATTAGACTTCCAAATTTTGATAGTATTATCAGCACTACCTGAAGCGATTGTTTGACCGTCGGGACTAAAAGCCACAGTGTTAACTTTCTTAGTATGTCCTTTTAGAGTTTTTAACAACTGACCGTCACTAATTCTCCAGATTTTAATAGTTTTATCAGCACTAGCTGAAGCGATTGTTTGACTGTTGGGACTAAAACTAACACTACTGACATCACTATTAGCACCTGACAAAGTTCTGAGAAGTTGACTATCACTAACTCTCCAGATTTTAATAGTCTTATCAGCACTACCACTAGCAATCATTTGTCCGTCAGCAGACCAAGATACGCTATAAACCTCAGCCGAATGGGCATTGATAGTTTTAATTAAAGCACCGTCACTTGTGCGCCACAGCTTCACAGTGTGGTCAAAACTAGCCGTAGCAATCATTTTACCGTCAGGACTAAAAGTAACATCCTTAACCGCTTTCTGATGTCCTGACAAAGTTCGCAGCAACTTACCATCACGTCGCCAAAGATTTACTGTTTGGTCGTCACTAGCAGAAGCGATTGTCTGACCATCAGGACTAAATTTTACACTGGTTACAGCTTTGCTGTGTTTTTCCAAACGGTTGAGTTGTTGAGTGTTAGAAAGTGCATGTCCTAAAGAACTTACTGTTTGAAATTGCACATCTTTTGGTGCGCCAATAATTTGCTTTAGCTCCTTACTTGCTTTGACACCTGCAATTAGTACGTCAATCTGCTGAAAAGATAAAAAATTAGCTCCGGATAGCGAATTCAATGTCACAACTTCTCTTAATTGAGCTTCTCGTCCTTGCCAGTAAGCTAAATTTCCCAAAATGAAAGCTACTATTGTTCCTAAAAACCAGACTGCAACAACGGCTCTTTGAGCTTGTCGGAGTCTTCTTTGTTGTTGTAATTGTTGTGCCTTTGTCGAATAAACTGGCAAATTTTCTTTGACCCACCTGTTATCAAACACTTTCCAGTAGATCAAATTACGAATTTGTAAGCAAGTGTTCTCACGGCGGACAACACCTGATAGCTTAAGGTGAGACTTAACCAGCGATCGCTCCTCATCAACGATCGCACGTTTTCCACGCCGGATATTCCCGTAGGTAGACAAGACATCGAACAGATCGGGGGCGCGTTTAGTCAGCATGTCACGGACAAACTGCAAGTTATTATCTTGCTCGCTCATTGCCCCAAAGAAGGTACTACTAACTAAGCGCTCAACATCAGCTTGTGACCAATTACTCTTACCCTGCTCCATAATTTTGTTACAAAGCCGCTGTGATAAATACGGGTGTCCCCCCGTCCAGGTTAGCACCCTTCTCAACACCTGCTGTGCTGCATTTGTTGGCAACCCCAGCCCTTCAGCTAGTGGTTTTGCCTCCTCAAAGGTGAAATCCGTTAAATCTACCCGCTGTCCAATATTAAACGGTGTGCGTTTGGAGTCGCCGATTAAATCGCCGGGAGTTGCCACACCAATTAGGACAAAGGAAAGACGCGCAAACTCTGGTTTATGAGAGCGAGCATTATAAAAAGAGCGAATCGCTGCAAAAAAATCGTCTGTAAAATCCAGCCTGAGGGTGGTGTCAATCTCGTCTACAAAAATCACTACAGGAGAGGCAACCTCAGCCAACAAAACCTGCTGAAAAAACTGCGTCAGCCGCTGGGTAAAACCGAGATGAGCGCGTGCTTGCCACCACTGCACGACATCTGTATCCAGCATCAGCGTGCCTTCAATAATAGTCAGTAATCCCAGATACCATTGTTCAGCAGTTACCTGTACGCCCAACTGAGTTAAATCAATAATCACCGACTGAATATCTTCTTCTGTCAGTCGTTCCGCAGTCCGCACCATCAAACTAGACTTACCCATCTGACGCGGTGTGAGGACGTAAGCAAAAATTCTCTGCCGACACAGCGCTAACAGTTCCTCATCAGCTTGACGGGAAATGTAAATACCACCACCAGCCTGCACCGTCCCGCCAACAGTGTAAATGTTTGGATTATACATAAAGGTTGTCCCGGAAATATTCGGCGTAAAGCTGGCAGCGAGGTAACACTGTCCGTCGTTGCTCTTTTACTAAACCCGCTCCCCGCAGTCGCCAAAAGACGCGCTTATCAGAGCAGGTGTTCTGGCGAATTACTTGCAGCAAACCTTGAATTAATTCGGTTTTGTTATGCAGCAGCGAGAGGTGGTGGCGGAGATGGTCGCCAAAAGCACCATTGTCCGCAGTCGCATTAGCGAACAATTCGGATGGGGAACATTGCTGGCTGGCAACTAAATACAGCGATCGCCTGACTAAATAGGGATGTCCGCCCAACAGCGCAATCAATTGCCGTTCCTCGGTTTGGTTAAAGGGCAAACCGTGACGAAAGTTGAGATCGGCAACCTGTTCCGGCGTAAAGTCCTCTAACTCAATCACCTGCCCAACATTAAAAGGAGATTGGTTCAAGTCGTCAATTAACTGATAAGGTTCAGTAGAAGTAACTAAAGTCAAATCTAACTGCTTCCAAATGGGCATGGTAGCGCGGCTATTATGCCAACTTCGCAACATCCCGAAGAAATCATTGCGAAAGTCGGCATCAAAAACTTTATCCACCTCATCCATTGCCAAAACTAAGGGACTGCCCAATTCTTTTAAGATATAGCGACTGACGTAACGCGTACAACGCTGGCTATTGCCCAAGGGGGTATTCCAATACTCCTCAACTTTGTCTGTCATGTCTAGCACATCGGTGAGCCAGATGCAAAACTGGTGAAAAAAGAGTTCGCCATTCTTCAGCGCAGCTTTGTCAAACAGTTGAAAATCAAGAAAAGCCACTTGTTTCCCTGCATTCACCGCAGCGTTAATTATGCGGATTAACAGCGAACTTTTACCTACTTGTCTGGGTCCCTTAATCGCAATGGTCACTCCCCGCTGTACAATTGTCCTCAGTACAAGTGCATCCGAGGGACGTTCGACGTAAAAGGCAGATTCGCATTCCATCGTTCCTTCCGGCATTTCCAACAACTGTGGCTGTGCAGCCGCAAAGGGACGGGGTAAGGGGAAAGGTTCGCTAATTTCTAGCAAATCAACTTTGGCTTGAGCCTCACCAATGCTTAACTCACCCCCAGAAACAGCCTGTATTAACTCTTCTATCAGACGCGGTGTATCCTCCGCACCTTGCCAAAAAGTCCAGTTAATATGGTTGAGGTAGGCACTCAAAGGATACTGAAACGGTTCTCGATACGCCAAACGTACCGGCAGAATTACTGGCTGTCCTTTCTGCACTTGTGCCAAGTTGTGCGCCATGCGGATTTCCGCTTCTACCATTTCGCTGTGGACTGATTGCCCCGAAAGCAAGACGATGAGAAAATCAGCTTGACTAAGTTCCGCTTCTATGCTTTTAGCCCAAGCTGTGCCTACCAGCATCCTCTGGTCGATAAAAACTTCGTGGTGCTGTGATAGTGCCTGAAAGATTTCCAGCGCGACTGGTTCATCTGGTTCAGTATCGCGTTTATAGCTGATAAAGATGCGTTGATGGGTATTCGTATCGCGGTTTTTAGTAGCTTCGATTACACCGTCCTGATTTAACTGCCTTGCCTTCTTTCCCAAAAACGAAGCGGGAATACTCGCTTTTGTTGTCTGTTCTGACAGCAAGGTTATATCTTGTTCTTTTGATGCGGACAATTGTTGGTCAGAGTTAAGAAACTGTTTTTTCTTAAGTACCGGGGTTTGGTCTTCCTTCAAACCAACAATCTGAGAACGACCTAGTTCAAAAGCAAACTCTACATCATGCCCAGCTCCGAGAGCATCATAAAACGCTACAGTAAAGTTAATAGCTGCTTTATCTCCAATTGCCTGACTCATGCCAATCACATAATTAATGTGTTTGCTAATTGCCTCAGCTTGCACTTGAGAGTAGCAAGCATTGAGCAGCACACACTCTACTTTCGTGCTAGCGAAGACTTTAAACATACTTGCCAGCGCTTCTGTCTGCACAAACGCTGATTTTCCCGTTTCATCTTCTAGGTAAATACCATCTTCACCAGTAGCATGTCCGCAAAAGTGAATAATCTGCGGTTGAGTGTCGAGAATTGCGCGATAAAAGTCACGCGATCGCACTGCCCACTTTTGCTCTAACCTGAATTGTTCCCGCTTGTTAGCACGTCGCAAACCCTCATCAATTTCCCTTACCTCTTCATCCAGTCGCAACCGAGAGGTATTTTTGGGATTTGCAGCCAAAAGCAAAATTGTTGTGACATTGGTGCTATTACTCATCAGTATTTTGAGACGAGTTTGCTACTTTAAAAAAGACTCTATCAAGTCCTTAATATAACTACAAGTACCAATCTCTTATTTACTGACAGAGTGACTTGATTAAGTACAGCTTTACCTAAAACCGTAGCAAATTTCAACTTTGCATTGAAACGTAAAGTTTCACACTCGATAGCGCAGGCTAAAACAGAGCTTTGCGACAGTCGGTAGTCGGTAGGGTGTGTTATGCGGTAGCTAACGCACCTTGAATTCTTGACGGTGCCTTGCGCTACGCGACAACACACCCTACTGATAGTTGTCAGCGAGTCTCAAACACTGATTAATCTAGTTCAGATACTCATTAATCCACCTCAAAGAGTGATTGAAGAGTCTTTTAGGGAGATGTGAGAGTCTTTTATAGAGATGCGAGAGTCTTTGAGGGAGATGGGAGAGTCTTTGAGGGAGATGGGAGAGTCTTTGAGGGAGATGGGAGAGTCTTTGAAGGAGATGCGAGAGTCTTTTAGGGAGATGCGAGAGTCTTTTATAGAGATGCGACAGTCTTTGAGGGAGATGGGAGAGTCTTTGAGGGAGATGGGAGAGTCTTTTATGGAGATGGGAGAGTCTTTGAGGGAGATGGGAGAGTCTTTTATGGAGATGGGAGAGTCTTTTATGGAGATGCGAGAGTCTTTTAGGGAGATTAATCCACCTCAAAGACTGATTAACGCTCTTTTATTACACTTGTCAGAGGAAATTTGAAACCCTATTTTCATATTAGTCCGCGCAGGCGGACTTTGTTTGTGTAGCTGCGACTTCCAGTCGTCACAACTTCTGTGTTCTTTCTGAAGAGACGCAATGAATTGCGTCACTACATGCTAACTGCGTTGCCAAATTTTAATTGTTTTATCTAAACTGCCACTTACTAACATTTCGCCGGAAGCTGTAAAGGCTAAAGCTGTTACTGTATTAGCATGTCCTTTAAAAGTACTTAGCAATTCCCCGGTGTGTAGATGCCATAATTTGATCGTTTTATCTGAACTACCACTAGCGATAATTTCTCCATCGGGACTAAGAGCGATCGCATCAACTCCATCTTCATGTCCTTTCAGGGTGCGAAGCAATTCCCCTGTATCTAAATCCCAAATCTTAATCGTTTTATCTCGACTTCCACTCACAAGAATGTTATCATCTCTACTCACCGCCAAAGAACGAACTATGTGAGAATGTCCCATCAGGGTATGGAAAGGTTCGCTATTGAAAGGTTCTAATTTTCCTTGACATGACTTGCGCCAAACTTTGATTTTACGGTAGCTACCTGTGATCAAAGTTTCTCCATCTTGGCTAAAAGCTAGGGAATGGGCAGCACTATCATCTAATGAAAGAGCGATCGCTACCTGTCGATACATCAAATCCCAAAACAAAATTTTTCTGTCATCTCCCCCAGTTGCTAACATCTGTCCATCTGGGGTAAAAGCAACACAGCGCACCATTCCGTTGTGCTTGTGGAGAATATCTATCAAATCTATTGCACCGGAATGCCAAATCTTAATTGTGGAGTCTGCACCACCACTCACCAATGTTTGTCCATCTGGACTAAATGCCAGGGAATTGATTTCATCTACTACCCCGGAGACACTCCATTGGTATTCTGAGAGAGTACCAATTAATTGACCTTTTGTCAAGTCCCACAATTTCGTCTCTCCCCGACTGCCGCTAGCCAAGATTGGCGCGTTTTTGGCGTTTTTCTCTCCCGGACTAAAAGCAAGGCAATTAATGCCTCTAGAATGTCCTGTTAAAGTCTGCCAGCATTCCCAATCACCGACAGTGTTTTTCAGGGGATGATCTGGTGATAAAGTCTCAATCCTTTCGGCATAGGCAATTTCATCAACTAAAGAAGTTGCATCTTTTTTGGCAATTAGTGATTCTAAATACCAACTTAACCCACCCCCATATAACAAGTTACTCGGAATTACAGTAACTTTTGGCTCAGTAAATTGAATTTGATTTGACGGCAAAAAACCTGTAATTACCGCTTGTTTTTCGTAGCCTAATTGACCAGTAAACGGAAAAAACAAACATAGAAAAATCAATACCTGATGATTCTGTATATCTTCTTGAGTAACACTCCACCTGATTTTGTCTTTTTTGATGCCATTAAAACTTTCTCCATCAGCCGCGTAAACTTGAATACTAACTTTCGGGTTATCTGCTAACGAGTAAGCAAATTTACTTTCGCCGCGTAAATTTCCCTCATCATCTAATGCCATATTTTTCAAGCTGTCTTGTGGCACTTTTTTAACCAGCTTACCCAAGCGTTCAGTTATCACCCGCTGAACGATTTGTTCTCGCAAAAGATAATCTTCCGCTTGCTGCTGAAAGTATTTGGGAAAAGGAATCACCCAATCGGGAGGTTCGGGATATTCAGGTGGTGTCGGTGGGGGATTTTTGGCGAGAATTTCAGCTTGGTAGCGAGCAAAATCGAGCAATTTTGCCAATGAATCGCCCCAAAATCCCATAATTTCACTGTGACAACCTTTGACTTGACTCTCTAGCAAAGACAAGTCATAAGTCTTTGGTTTTTTCACGCGTTGAAGAAAGTCAGCTTGTTGAGCTTTTAGTAAGCTAATCCAATCCATTTGCATGATTAGGGGCACAAAGAATGCATACCTACCGTAAGCTATACCAAAGCAATTACTCAAGTTTATCGGCTTGAAAAATTACGAATTGAGTAATTTGAGCAGTCAGGGTAACAGAAGCATTACTTATACTCTAATAGAAAGCAACTATCTATTCGAGGGCTAAGAGGCTTCGTCAACCATGAGGTTAACGTATAAATAAATTAGACGCTGGAAATTAATTCTAACTTATCTGGAAAATATGAGACTGTCTCTAGTGAAACAAACCCGAAATAATACTCATTAAAAATCTAAGCTACCGAAAGAATGAGAGTATCAATCTGTGAGCTTCGCGCTTTTTACCGAAATTAAATTGTATAACTAAGGATGCTTTTGTCAGGATTTGTTAATTTTATTCTTGACGTTCGTGTAACGTGGGCGATCGCACTTCGTGTCGAAGACAAAAAAAGCACTCTTGCGTCACTTGCGTGTAGTCTTCTCATCTGCTTCTAACTGTTTAATTTTCATCCGCAAATCAAAGTCTTGACTGCTGACAATTGTTTCTAAGTTAGCGATGCGATCTTCTAACAGTTCCACCTGCTGCGGTGACAAAAGTTGATAATTATATTTTTTATCACCAGAACGCCAAACAGCCACCGTACCAGCTCCTGCGCCAGCGATCGCCGCTAATGGTATAATTGCACCACTTCTGGTAACAGCTGAAAGTGGAACACAAATTGCTAAAATTGCGACAGTCAAGCCCCAGATTTTTGTGGTAGCGCTAACTCGGATATCCTCAGGTTGGTGGAAGTTCTTTTCCGGTTTTTTAGCCATGAGTGCATCCTCAAAGATTTTATTATAATAATAGGAGTGCGATCGCCTCTAAAAGTTCCTTCAATCAAGTTAAGTATAATTGCTCAAGAGATAGTTTTGTATTTAGTTTAACTCTATCAGAAGGATGAAATTATTCTCCTTCCGAAAGATATAAATTTTTGGATACTGAGAGTTTAGATAACCAAACAGAGATATATTTATGAATTGTTGACAATATCGCATCTATTCAAAAAATAACCATGACAACTGCATCTTCCATTTTTCTGGCTGGAGCTAGTCGGGGTGTCGGTAGAGAAATTGCCAAATGCTTAATTGCACAACAGCAAAAGGTCAAAGCACTTTTGAGATGTGAAGCAACTTGCGATGAATTAGAAGCAATGGGTGTTCAAGTAGTTCTGGGAGATGCGTTGAATACCGAAGATGTAGAAAGTGCTATACTGGGAGAACCCATCCACGCAGTTATCAGTACTATTGGCGGTTTGCCTAAAGTTAGTCAAAGACCAGATTACTTAGGCAATAAAAATCTGATTGACGCAGCAGTGAAAGCTAAAGTAGAAAAATTTATTTTAGTGTCTTCTATAGGTAGTGGGGATAGCGTAGTTGCATTGAATCCACAAGCTTTAGAAACATTGCGATCGGTTTTAATAGAAAAAGAAAAAGCCGAAGAACATCTAATTGCCAGTGGACTTACCTACACCATTATTCGTCCCGGTGGATTAAAGTCAGAAGCAGCAACCCAAAATGCAATTTTAACTGAAGATCCACGCATTGCAGGTATAATTCATCGTGCAGATGTTGCACAGTTAGTTTGTCGTTGCTTAAATTCTGATAAAGCTAACAATAAAGTGTTATCAGCAATAGACAAAAATATGCTTTTTGGTCAAATGGAGTTTGAGGAATTCAGCTTAGATTAAAAAATTACAGCGTTTTTCTTTCCTTAGGACGTACACAGGTAGGGGCACAACACTGTTGTGCCCTTACAATAATCTGTACCTCACGCCTGTTGCAATCTGCTGTATAGTTTAAAAACATTGTAAAGACGTTTCGCCGAAACGTCTCTACGAGGGTTGCCCCGATAACCTTCAGCCTCTACTAAATACCATAATTACCTGTCCATAGCGGACTCCAATCACCAGAAGCAACAAAACTCGCCCAATAATAAGGATGCTGGTATTCAGGTATCTTTAAAAACTCTAACTGTGCCTGTCGTAGTGCTTCATGTTTACCCATACCTGCACTTAAATTTTGATAATACTTTACCATCAAATCCTTAGTTCCCTCATCGTCTATAGTCCACAAGCTCAAAACTTGAGTCTGAGAACCTGCAATTACCAAAGCACGACGTAAACCGTAAAGCCTACCTCCTACTTTAAGATCACCCAGTCCAGTATCGCAAGCTGACAGCACCACCAACTGTGTTCCCCGTAAATTCAATCCAGTAACTTCCAAGGCTGTGAGGATACCATCATTGGTAGTTGATGAACCTTGGGTGCGATTATTAATACCCGCGAAAGCTAACCCAGAACGCAACAAGGGATTTTCTAGTTTTAAAGTTTCAAGTAATTGCGGATTGAAATTATCTGCTATTTCTTTGTCGGTAATAAAGAAACCGTGAGTCGCTAAATGCAGGATACTGGGAGCTTGTATTTGTTTAATCGCAGCTTCGGTAGCTTGTTTACCAGAAATGATTTTTGTATCCGGAAAAATCTCTTTGATTTTATTTGCTTCCTCTAAAGAGTTGTAAAGTGACGTAAATTGCAAGTTTGGTAAGTGACCAGGAGGACGATTTTCTAAACCACGTACACCAGATGATGCAGTTATTTCCTGCTGGTTGTAGTCGATGTTTGCAAATACTACGGTCGGTGAAAAGCTTTTAGGTGCTAACTGATGGCGTAGCAACTCTCGTCCAGTGGTGAGATAAGAGAAAGCGTAACGTTGAATCAGGTATTTATTTTGTTCGTCTAGTAATGCTTCAAAGGGAATTATTGCTAACTGTCCATCGGGTGATAATAGCAAATGACGTGCATCGCCCAACAGCGGACGGATGGGAGCCATGACTTGTCGATCTAATGTACGAGCGAATTCCTCAACTGATTGGGTAGGCTTGTTTGTAGTAGTAGAAGCCAAATAACGGGTGTCACCATCAGATGGTTTTTCTGCCAACGCTTTTCGTAGATTCGCAACAGATTGGTCAATAGTTTCAACATCTCCCAAGTCAACCCACCTTGGTTCCCCAGAAGAACGCAGCACCGCTGCTGCATAACGCAGTTTACCCCATTTTTTAGCCTGTTTTGCTTTGGGATTAAATGGCTCATACCGCACGATTTCCACCAAAGCCGCATCTTTAGGTATCAGAGTTTGGATGGCTGGTAACTCTACTGGTTGGGTGGTAATGTGGAATTCAGCACTTTTATTACTAATCGCTTCTTCGATGCGTTCTTTTTCTGTGTTTAATTGCTGAACTTGAGCTTTATAGTCACTAGCGCTTTGGTTTCCTTGCCCCTTGTATATTAATGTTGATAGGTCTTGATTGACCTTCTCCCATTGATCAAATAATTTTTGTGTTTCTGGTTTATCTGCTAAGTGACTGCGTAGTACTTGTATGTTGCCGATAACGGTGTCTAGCACACGTACTTTGCGGCGTAGCACTGTGGTGAGTGCTAGCCTTGCAGCTGTAGGATTGTTAGGATTTTGGAGAGATAGAGATATGGCTTGGTAGGTTGAGAATAAAAAGGTTTTGGAGTAGTCTTGTTTTCTTTCCTCTGAGCCAACAGTAAAAATAAGTTCAAAATTATATTCTTCAATTGCTAGCCCACGACTAGAAAAACTAATAGCACGTGTGATGTCACCCTGTAAAGAGTACAATTGTGCCAAATTGTTCAAGCTAGAAGCGACAAGAGGATGTTGTTTACCCAGCATTTTCTCTCTAATTGCCAGAGAGCGCAAATACATAGGTTCAGCTTCTTTATAGCTTCCCTGTTCAGCGTACAAAGAAGCCAAAGTGTTCAGAGCAGTGGCAACATCCGGATGTTCTTTGCCTAGTGTTTTCTCTCTAATTGCTAGTGCTCGCAGATACAGAGGTTCGGCTTTTTCATAGCTACCCTGTGAAAAGTACAGTTTTCCCAAATTGTTCAGACTAGTGGCAACATTAGGATGTTCTTTGCCCACTAATTTCTCCATAATTGCTAGTGCTCGCAGATACAGAGATTCGGCTTTTTCATCCCTCCCCTGTTCTTGGTATAAAGAAGCTAAATTGTTTAGGCTATTGGCAACCTCAGGGCTTTCTTTACCCAGTACTTTCTCTCTTATTTCTAGCGATCGCAAATACAGAGGTTCAGCTTTTTCAGAGCTACCCAGCTCTTGGTACAAGGAAGCCAAATTGTTGAGGCTAGTGGCAACATTAGGATGTTCTTTACCCAGCACTTTCTCGTAAATTGCCAGAGAGCGCAAATACATAGGTTCAGCTTTTTGAGACATACCTTGAGCTTTGTACAGTTCTGCCAAATTATTGAGGCAAGTGGCAACAAGAGGATGTTCTTTGCCCATTATTTTCTCGTAAATTGCCAGAGAGCGCAGATACAGAGGTTCAGCTTCTTTATAGCTCCCCTGAGCTCTGTACAGTTCTGCCAAATTGTTGAGGCTAGTGGCAACAAGAGGATGTTCTTTGCCCTGTACTTTCTCGCTTATTGCTAGTGCCTTTTGTGCTGGGGCAATAGCTTCACTGTATTTACCTGCGTTATACAACTCAATGACTTGTCTATTGAGTTGCTTCACGAACTGCAACTCTAGTGACTGTTGTGCTGGCAGTGGTGTCTGAGATTGTCCTTTTACCGGTGTTGGAATGTTGACTAGCAGCAGTTCGAGTGCTATTGCTACTGTGATTGACCAGGATGCCAATTTGATGCAACCTTGAATTTTTGGCTGGGAGAATCTAGACACGTATTTCTGCTTCTTAGCTTGATTGGAGACAGTCGGTAAAAATAATGCTCAAAAAACACTTTAAAAGTGAAAAGGTGAGAATTTATTTTTTGGTTTTGCAAAAAATTCTACAACCTCACCCTGTAATATTTCGTAAAGTTTTTAAATTTTTAATAAACAGATGGGAAAGAAAAATAGTAGCTTATTGTACCTCGTTACTAGGCGATCGCCTGGTAACGCAATCTCTGAGGCTCCACCTCAACTACAATTAATGGAGACAGAGCCTCCTGCATTCCCACACAGAGTATGGCAACGAAAAACGACAAAATAACCTCAGCTTGGTACGATAATTTGACCAATGCGCTTTAGAATCTGTAAGACAGTATGTAGCTCATTCCACAAGGGGGCAGGAGAAAAAACTCTCGATATATCATATTGTAGTGTATTCTCTTGAGTTGGTTTGACAAATATAATTCCGTCTCCATTTGTCATCATCCCAAAGATAGGCTTATGTGGCTGGGGATTTGCCATCATATATGCTAGCGTTTGCGGCAGTGCTGACATTACAGAAATAGTAGTTATTTTTGACTCCAGCAAGATTACCCAAAACTGATTTTGCAAGACGAAAATATCAATTCGTCCTTTGAGAATTTCTTCATCTGCATCAAAGGCTATTTCTATTAGACATCTCCGAAAAAGAATGTAGAGACGTAGCATGCTACGTCTCTACAAGGGTTTCGGGCAACGCATAATTAAATTCGGTCGATGTCTATTGAAGCCTCACGTCGCATTTTGTAGGGATAATTATAAAAATCTGCTTTTTCTAAGATAGGTGAACCTATGAGTAGTGTTACTGTTCCTTCTGTGAGGTTGCCATCAGTTCTACGGATACAGGTATCAATAACATCTAATTCTGTTATTTGAGGTAAATTATCATACCATTATGGGAAAAATTGTTCATCTTCTGTTCTTGTGAGATGAAAGCGAGATTCAACTTCAGCTAAACTTTTGAATATGTCAGTAATTACAGTCTTCTGTACGATTTTTTTATATTAATTATTCTGTAAGATTGCTTGCAAACCCGTTACTAATCTTTCTATCCCTTCTTTTGCCGTTTCTTTTTGCAGCGCACCATAAGCAACTCGTAGATAACATCCATTATCCATGCCGAAGGTTGTACCGGGAATCACTGCTACAAGATGTTCTTTGATTAGTCTTTCAACTAATTCAAAGGTATCCATATTTGTATGAACTTTGACGAAAAAATAAAAAGCACCATCGGCGGGGGTGATGGTACACTGATTTTGTAGACGGTTGAGTGAGTTAAGTACTAATTGCCTCACTTGTGCGATCGCTGACAAATTCTTCTTCAAATACTCTTCTTTTGCCTGCAATGCCCCTAATGCTGCATACTGAGAAATTACAGGTGGACAAATCAATATTGTATCTTGTACTTTTTTAACAGCTACAAGCAGATGTTTGGGTATCACCATATAACCAATCCGCCAACTTGCAAATCCGTAAGCTTTAGAAAGACTATAAAGAGAAATAGTGTATTCGCTACTTCCAGAAAATGCAGCGGGGGAAGTGTGTTTTACACCATTGTAAGTAAAGTATTCATAAGCTTCATCGTTAATATGGTAGATGTTGTGTAGCTTGCAAATTTGATTAACTTGTCGCAACGCTTCTTCAGAATAAACAACACCTGTAGGATTATTAGGTGAAATGGTGACGATCGCCTTTGTTTTTGATGTTATGGCAAGAGCGATCGCATCCACTCGCAATTGATAATTTTCATCGGTTTCTACCAACACCGGATGACAACCAGCCATTGTGGTTGCCATTTCATGATTAAAATAATAAGGCGTATTTAAAATGATTTCATCGCCTATTGATGTGATAGCAAGAATGGCATTCATAAACGCCATATTACTGCCGGCGGTAACAACAATGCAGTTTTCGTTGTTAATTTCAATGTTGTTAAAAGCGTGCAATTTTGCTTCAATTGCTGCTAACAAAGGAGGAATTCCCTCAACAGCTTTGTATAGATTATTATCAGATTCAGCGAGGAACTTCGGCAAAAATTCGATTGCTTCCTGTGGTGGATTGTAAAAAACAACACCTTGTCCTAAAGAAATGGTTCCAGGATTGCTTTTAATTAATTCGCCAACGACAGGTATTATCGGAGACTGCACTGCCTGCATACGAGAGATTAAGTTTTTCATGCGCTTATTTGAGCTATATTTAATTCTCTCGTAAATATGCCCTCGTAGTAAGGACTTCAGTCCTTGGCTTTTTTGATGAGGACTGAAGTCCTCACTACGAATTAGACGATCGCTTGTATGGCGGATATCATAGATTTAAACTTTGTTTTGTATCTAAAATAACTGGAGAGAAAGACATGGCTGCAATCAGCGGACTCTCAGGTAATGAAATCTTCTGTCTTCAGCAACAAGGTATGCATCCAGGAGATTTGGTGATTGGTAATAGTGTCTTTTCTTTGGGGTTAATTGGGGGAATTGCGTCAGGACTGAAAACTATTGTTGGGGGGGAAGTTACCCAAGTTACGGAAATTATTCATGAAGGACGCCAAAAAGCTTATGCACGGATGGTAGCTGAAGCGCAGAAGCATGGTGGAATGGGCATTACGGGGGTTAGTAATGAGTTAATCCAACAAGTCGGCAATGTAGAATTCCTCTCGATTGGTTCTTGCGTACACAAAGAAGGAGAAGAATCAGAAAAGTTAGAATTTTCAACTTCGGCAGATGGACAGGAATTATACTGCCAAATAGATGCAGGATTTGCACCGAAAAAGTTTGTCTTTGGTAATGTAGCTTACTCGATTGGAATAGGTGGGGGATTGCTGGGTTCTCTCAAAAGTTTGAGACGGGGAGAAATTAAAGAGTTTTCGCAGATATTCAACGAAACTCGTCATTTAGCGCTCAAACGAATTAAAGCTGAAGCGATAAATGCAGGTGCAAATGCAGTGGTGGGAATTAGAACTTCGATTGTTCCTTTTGCGGGGATGCAAGAGATGGTGATGATTGGTACTGCGTCTCATCATCCAGCATTAGCAGCAGGTTTCAGCCAAAGTCCGATTACCAGCGATTTAACCAATCAGGAAATGTGGAACTTGAGCCATCTGGGTTATATGCCGTTAAAGTTGGTTTTAGGTGTTTCAGTATATTCCCTTGGTTTTGTGGGAGGAATCACATCTGCGTTTAAGTCTTTTGTGCGTGGTGAAATTAACGAATTGACTACGTTAATTTACGAAGCTCGCGAACAAGCGATCGCTCACATTCGCGAAGATGCTAATAAGTGCGGTGCTGACCAAGTTGTTGGTATCAAAACTTACGTTTATCAATTGGGAAGCGGAATTATCGAATTTATGGCGATCGGCACTGCTGTGAAAAAAATGCCAGGGGTAAACACGCGCTCACCCATGCTATTACCCCAAGCAATTATTCAAGACAGGGATACTTTTGTAAATACCGCAGAAGGAACATTAAAGACGCAATTAAATCAAACACCGTCATAAATCCTTGCTATTTGCCCCTTTCTCATTCTCGTTCTCATCCTCTGTATGGGAACGAGAATAAGGGTATCGATTACTCTCCCTTATTCCCTTGTCTCTTGGTACAGCTTTGCGTAAAATCGTGACGAATTGAGGGTTAAAATTTAAACGCAGAGGGACACAGAGGTAAGCGCAAAGGTACGCGGAGAATTCGCGCTCGTATTAATGAAATGTTGTACTTACTGCCTTCCCGCTATAAAATTACCTATCTTCTTTTTCTTCTTCCTTTGTGTCCTTGGCGTCTTCTCCTGCGGAGACGGCAAAGCCGAAGGTGGTTCGTTAAATAGGTATTCTTCGAGCGGGAAGGGAGTAGTTCCCCCTTGCTCAAGTACTCACCATAGTCAATTGCGATTCTGGACGCACACGCTCTCCTGTAATTACCATCTTCACACCACGGGCAGGTGCAAGGGTAATACCTCGACGTTGAAGGGTTTCTGGTTGATTATCAGCTAGCGCTAGTTGATAGCGTGACAAAATTGTTGCCAATACTACTTTCATTTCAAACTGAGCTAAAGCATCACCAATACAGCGACGAGCACCAGCACCAAAGGGTATAAACTCATAGGGAGAAAATTGCCGTTCTAAAAAGCGCTCTGGTTTAAACTGTTTGGGTTCTGGATATAAATCCTCACGCTGATGAACTAGATACATGCAGCCAACAATGTTTGTACCAGGCTCTAATTTATGTCCTAGTAGTTCTACTGGTTCTCGCACGACTCTGGGGAAAGTCAACATGGCTACAGGATTAATTCGTAAGGTTTCATTACAAACAGCGGTGAGATAAGGTAGCCGGAAAATGCTCATCGGATCTGGGGAATCACCCAAAGTATCGAGTTCTTGCAGGATTTTGTTACGGACTTCTGGCTGGTGGTGAGTCCAATATAATGCCCAAGCCATTGCAGTTGCGGTGGTTTCATGTCCAGCAAATAACATGGTCATCAATTCATCGCGCAACTCTTGATCAGTCATGGGATTTCCTTCTTCATCCTGCGCTGACATCAGCAAGGAGAGAATATCGACGCGATTTGGATCGGGTTGCTCTCGACGTTCAGCAATTTCGCTGTAAATTATTTTATCAATTGCGGCGCGATCGCGTACAAATTTTCCCCAAGGACTCCAAGCACCTAAATCTTTTTGCAGGAAAGGGAAAAACAAAAAGCTAGAAGTCAATGGCGAACCAAACAAATCTAACATTGTTGTGAGTCCGCGTTTAAGTTCTTGACAGCGTTCTCCTTCATACAAGCCGAAAACCGCCTCGATGATGACTTGCAGGGAAATTTCTTGGGTCGCAGTCCGAGCTAAAAAGGGCTGATTTTTTGGTAATTTGCTAAAGGTTCTTTCAGTGATATTACGGATTAACTTTCCATAGCTTTGCATCCGTTCTCCGTGAAAGGAAGGCATTACTAATTGTCGTCGTTTTTTGTGGCGATCGCCTTCGAGCATCACAACCGAATAATCTCCTAGTAATGGTTGCAGAAGTTTGTTTACATTACCGGGAGCAGCAAACTTTTTGCGGTCATTTGTTAATATTTCCTGAAGCGCTTGGGGATGGTTCACGAATATTAAGGTACCGCCAAAACCTATGATTCTAGCTGTGAAAATGTCAGGATACTCTTTGACTGCGGTTTCCATATATCCCACAGGATCGGCTACCCATTGGATTTTTTGGAGAAATGAGGGGGATTTGACAGCGTTGATTAGTTGCATAGGATTTTTCTACAGAAAATTTTACTACTAAGAGGATGTTTGAAAAGTATTATGTTTAACATCAAAACTCTAAGAACCTAACCCCTAACCCCTTCCCTACTAGGGAAGGGGAACACCGAAAACACTTTTTTCAAAGTCTCTCTCCTAGTAGGAGAGAGATTTAGAGAGAGGTTCTTAGTAAATTGTGCGACTTTCACTCGCATCCTCTAAGTAATTGGACTATTCTTGTTGTTAATATGCAGTTGAAATGTTGCAATTTTCATTATTAGCTGGAATTTTTACTGTTCATATGTCTAAATATTGTAGCAATGTTGCGGGCATCGTCTATGCCGCGATGGTGTGTACCTTATCAGAGCAAGTAGCTTCTAAATGTATTATTAAAAAATAGGAGGATATGTCAGTTTTCATATGTTGATTTAAAAGGTTTAATCCAGCTTAGTTTTATGGCGATATCGAGAGCGATCGCAGCGATCGCAAACCAAACAATACTTTGGGCACCCAGCACGATAAAAGGCAAAATTGTACTATAACAACAAAGTCCCACATCCACCTGAGTTAAACCTCGCACCAACCCAAAAGCTAGCACTCCCCCAGCTTTGAGTTGCGGATTGTCATCGGAACGGATGATATAGCGATAAGTAACACCAAATAGCAAGCCACAAAAGCACGATATAGCACCGCTTATCCACCAACGCCAATCCTGAATATTCAACTGAAGAATGCTGAGTGCTGTAAAATACTTTACAAGTAGCAGATTGTTAAGAAAACTGGTAATCAAGAAGGCTAAGAAAACAGATAAAGCTGCGATTTTCCCAGCTTTCAGCGATTCTAGACGTTCTGCCATGTCGTTCGTATGTTTCATGAACACAGAGGAAGAAACAAATGACTAATGACCATTCCCAGTATCATAAATATTAGAGACGTTTTGTAAATTAGTTGAAGAATAGGACTATGGAGATTTTGACATTGGGCTGGGTTTCACTATTGGTTGTGTTCACTTGGTCAATTGCAATGGTAGTATGGGGTCGCAACGGACTGTAAGAAAATCGTGGAAAGTCCATTCTTGAGCATTTTGGCTTTGTCTGGTTTGGTGCTATTATTGGCACTAACTGGTGGTGTTGGTTATTTGACGGTTTCCGAATGGCGCGATCGCCGTTTGCGAGAAGAAGAAAAACGCGAAACACGACGCACCCCCAAACGGCGTTAATTTATTAGCGTTACATATATGTTTTGAGGGACACGATAATTTCGTGTCCCTTAGCTTTTGTATGGTAGGCGATCGCATAATGGCTGAAAGCGTTAACGGTGAATACGTATTTCAAAAACGAGCATGAACGAACCAAACGCTAACTATGACGAACCTTGGAAAGAAGCGATCGGCGATTACTTTCAGCCATTCTGTGGCTTCTTTTTCCCCCAAGTTCATGATTTAATAGACTGGAGCAAACCTCCCCAGTCACTTGATAAAGAATTACAACAAATTACCGCATCATCTGACATCGGTTCGCGCTATGCCGATAAGTTATTTCAGGTTTGGCTGCGCGATAATCAAGAAGTCTGGATCTTAATTCATACTGAAGTGCAAAGTCAAGAAGAATCTGACTTTAGCAAGCGCATGTATATTTATAATTATCGGGCGTTTGATTTATATCAACGACCCGTAATTAGTTTAGCCATTTTGGGCGATGAGCGTTTAAACTGGCGTCCTTCATCCTATGGTTATGCATTCGCTGGGTGTGAAGTTAATCTAAAATTTCCCATCGTCAAATTATTAGATTATGATGCCGCATGGGAAAGTTTACAACAAAGCGATAATCCTTTTGCCATCATAGTAATGGCACATTTGAAAACAAAAGCTACCACAGGCAAACCCCAGGAAAGAGAACGCTGGAAATGGAATATTGTTCGCGGTTTGTATGAGAAAGGTTATGAACGCGGAGAAATTATCAAACTCTTTCAAGTAATTGACAGGATGATGACATTACCGCGAGAGTTAGCGCAAAGCTTTGAGGAAAGATTAAATCGTTACGAGGAGGAAAGAAGAATGCCATTACTTAGCAATATGGAATTGAGGGGAATGGAGAAGGGAACTAGACAAAATGCCCGTGAATCGGTAATTATTGTTTTGCGATCGCGCTTTGGAGAAGTCCCCACACAATTTACAGAAATGATAAATAATATCGAGGATTTATCGTTATTAAAACAGCTTTTGTCAAGAGCCGTTACCGTAAATTCGCTGGCAGATTTTCAGCAATTTTTAACGGCTGATTAAAGTCTGTTTGGTGTTAAGCGATACTCCTACTGAGTCACTTCGCGATCGCATGGTAAAGTTTTGCAGGCGATCGCATTTCAATAATTCACTCACCCTGATGTTTATATTGAGTTTTCTTTAAAAATGTTTTCAAACGCCTAGCATTTCGGTTAGGTGTAACTACAATTTGTAGTTACAAGGGTGCTATGGAGTTTGAATGGGATGAAAATAAAAGACTTGCCAATATCTGTAAGCATAGAATTGACTTTATTGATGTGGAAGCAGTATTTGAGGGTGGCACGGTAACGGTTGAAGATGATCGTTTTGATTATGGAGAAGAGCGTTTTATTACATTTGGACTACTTGAGGGACGGGTTATTGCTGTTGTCCATACTGAACGAGACAACCTGATACGTATAATTTCTGCAAGGAAGGCAACAAAAAATGAAGAAATCAGATATTTCCAACAAATCGCAGACTGATTGGGAACGCTTGGATGCGATGAAAGATGAAGATATTGACCTTTCAGATTGCTCGGAGGTAACACCAGAGATGTTTGCGTCCGGTATTGTCCGTCGTGGTTTAAAGTCTAATCCCAACAAAGTACAAGTGACATTGCGAGTTGATAGTGATGTTTTGGAATGGTTTAAAGCACGAGGAAGCGGATATCAGACGCAGATGAACGCGCTACTTAGAGCATATATGGAAGCACATCAATAATTTACGCGATACTCCTGCGGAGTCACTGTGCGATCGCACAGAAGAGATTTTTCAGGCGATCGCTTTTGTCTTAAAAACTTAGAGAAAAGCGATCGCACACAATAAACACAATATTTGATTAGCATTAATAGTATAAGCGGCTCTATGAATAAACATGGAAACCAAAGAAATTCTCCAAGCACTCCCAAGTTTGAGTATAAGCGATCGCTTTTCAATAAAAAGCAAGGGATACTCCTACGGAGTCACTTCGCGATCGTACTGTGGAGTTTTGGAAGTGCCTAGCCTACTGTAGGTATCGCCATGCTCAGGCAATTTATGAGAAACTAGAAGATATTAGAAAAAAATAATTTATGTTAGGTCTAGAAAGAATTACATTTAATCCTCGCATTATGGCGGGACAAGCGTGCATTCGTGGAATGCGGATTCCAGTTTCATTGGTGGTTAATTTGGTAGCTAATGGCAAATCGGTAGAAGAGATTTTAGAAGAATATCCTGATTTAGAACCAGAGGATATTCGTCAATCTTTACTTTACGCAGCTTGGTTAACTCAAGAACGGGTTTATCCCTTCAAAACGGCTTAATTAAGTAAAATGAAATTTTTAGCTGATATGGGAATTTCTCTACGCACTGTGTCTTGGTTGCGTAGTGCTGGTTATGATGTGGTACATTTGCGCGATGAAGGGTTGCAAAGACTACCAGATGAGCAGATTTTAGTGAAAGCTCGTACAGAAGGGAGAATTTTATTAACTGTAGACTTGGATTTTGCCCAACTTTTAGCTACTAGTGGAGATAATTTACCCAGTGTAATTTTGTTTAGATTAGGAAATGAAAATTACAACGCAATTAATGAGCGTTTGACGGAAGTTTTAAGGGAATGTGAGGCAGATTTAGAAGTAGGGGCAATTATTTCTGTCAGTAATGAAACTTTCCGGATAAGGCGATTACCGATATAAATTAAGTTGATTGATTGTTAGTATAGCAATCCTAAATGAGTCGTGAAAATCTCCGATTCCTCTCTCTGCGTTCTCTGCGCCTCTGCGGTTAATTTATTTTTACAAATGATTTAGGACTGCTATATTGCTTTGACAACCCCTGGATACTATGTAAGCGTCGGGACTTTATCAGGAAACTAAAATAGCCATTCACGCTAAAATATAATACAAGTACCAATATTAAAACAAATTAATATCTACTTGTGTTATTAAATTATGTAATGGGAAAGTACTTATGAACAATAATGAACCTAGCACAGCACAATCAGCAACTACACCCCGCGCTGATTTATTATTAGAAATTGAACAAACCCCAGAAGAATATCTACCAGAATTACTGCAATTTGTACGTCTCTTTCGTCAAAGTGTGACGATGAAACAGACATCATTAAATCAGTGGGAAAATGCTATCAATGAAATTAATCATAGTGATGTGGTTAAACAACAAGAAAGGAAAACAAACATGAAAAAATTATTTGAGTCATGGAATGAGTTAGATGAACAACAAGAACAACAACAAACCTTAGAAATTATTGAATCTATGAAAGGCATTTCTATTTAAAATAGGATGAGTAAGGTTATTATCTTAGAT
>CASBQC010000217.1 GCA_949127805.1 Nostocales cyanobacterium PMM_0081 | reverse complement strand
TGATATATATACTTATACTGATATCTTTATGAAATCCTTAAAAATAACTACTAATTATGAACGATTCAAAATCTTCCAACCCCTTGAAAGAGTCTTTATTAATGGGCGTTATAGTGATGCTGATCAGCGCTAGTGTCATTACCATCATGAATATGCTCTAACTTCAACATTGTAAAGTTTAGTAAAAATAAGTGATCAAAGCTCTGCTCTTTAATGAGTGGAGCTTTTACATTTATTAATACTTCTCATTTTTTCGGGTGGAGGAGACGCACTAAAGGGAGGGTCAATCCGAGTGACAAATATGGACCCCCTGACTCTGAGTGACTCGCTATCGTATTGTGGATCTTTAAAACAAGGCTGTCCACTCCTTGTCAAGGTTAAGTGTAGCGGCATTTCGAGAAAAATATTCTTGCTAAATTGTTCAGTGCTGAAGAATATGCGTTGCCTGAAATCCGGGGTAGAGACGTTCCGCTGTCCCCGTCTCTACGTCTTTTGTGGAGATGTCTATTTAGCCCAAATCCATCAGCTTTACTTTGAAACTCAATCAGAAGAAATTGGTAGTACCCTGGGGGTTATCTGTCATCAAGACAATATCGGCAGTGCGCGAAAGCAGCATCCGACCCAAGTCCACCCATTGCAATATGGAGTTCTCAGTCAGAAGATGAGTATTAATTACCGACTAGCAGCGATCGCTGACCTCCAAGTCCTGCTGGATCTCGTGCAAAAGTTCCATGAAACTGAAAAACTGTCATTTGATCGGACTATCGAAAGTGATGTATTAACACATTTTTTGACTGATGAGTCTCTAGGGCAAGGGTGGCTAATTCAACATGAGCATGAGGTAATTGGCTATATCCTACTGACACTGGGTTACAGTCTGGAATACCGAGGACGAGATGCCTTTATTGATGAACTTTACCTTCTACCCGAATATCGCAGACAGGGGATTGGCACTCAGACGTTGGCATTTGCCGAAGATACTTGCCGAGTGCTGGGAGTCCGAGCACTTCATCTAGAAGTGGATTTCGACAATCCCAATGCACAGTCGTTATATGACAAAGTTGGCTATCAACTTCATAACCGTTTTCTCATGACCAAAAATTTGGCATTGCACCAATAGAGGTATGAATCCCCATGTAGAGACGTAGCACTGCTACGTCTCTACAAGGATTTCGGATTTTTTTATTCATGTCAATTAAACGGATATGATATTAGACCTGGTGCGGTTCGTTTTTCCGTGATTGCTGCGTAAGTCTTAGTTCTGTTGCTAAATTTCGGTTTTAGTAAAATGCGTCTTATTTTGTATAGTAAAGCTGGTTGCCATTTATGCGAAGGGTTGCAGGAAAAGTTAGAACAAATCGAAAATCTGGAGTTTGAGTTGGAAATTCGCGATATTATGACTCGTGATGAGTGGTTTGCTGTATATCAGTATGAGGTGCCGATGCTTTATGTAACGAACCGCAGAGGCACAGAGGACACAGAGGAAGAGAAAAGAGAGGAGATGATACCGCGTCCTTCGCCGCGTGCTAGTATAGAACAATTGGAGAAAATGCTCCGGAAGTATTTGTAGGTGTTTGATAAACTGAAAAATAGTGCAGAATAAGCGCAATATTAGCGGGTGACGCAAAATGAAACTGCGTGAATTATTAGTGGGTGTAGATGGAATTGGAGAATTACCTGAACATTCAGCGATGGATGTAGAGGTGAACGGTTTGAAGACGAATTCTCACGCTTGTGGTGTGGGAGATTTGTTTATCGGTATGCCGGGAACACGGGTTGATGGTGGGGAGTTTTGGGAAAGTGCGATCGCATCCGGTGCAATTGCTGCTATTATCTCACCTGAAGCGGCTGAAAAAAATCCTCCCACAAGTGAGTGTGTGATTGTTGCAAGGGATATGACTAAGGCTTGTGCTCAACTAGCGGCAGCTTTTTACGGCTATCCTGGGCAAAAACTCAAGCTGGTGGGGATGACGGGTACGAATGGCAAAACTACTACTACTCATCTGATTGAATATTTGCTGCACAAGGCAAATAAAAATACGGCTTTGATGGGAACTCTTTACACTCGTTGGGCAGGTTTTGAACAAACTGCTGTCCACACTACGCCGTTTGCGGTGGAGTTGCAGCAGCAGCTGGCATCCGCTTTAAATGCTGGGAATGAGTTCGGGGTGATGGAAGTTAGTTCTCACGCTTTGGCGCAGGGTAGGGTGATGGGTTGTCAGTTTGAGGTGGGGGTGTTTAGCAATCTTACTCAAGACCATCTTGACTATCACCGCGATATGGAGGATTATTTTGCGGCGAAGGCACTACTTTTCAATTCTGATTATCTCACAGGAAGGGCGATTATTAACAGCGATGATGTTTATGGAAAGCGATTAATTGCGTCTTTGAATCGAGATAAGGTTTGGAGTTACGGTGTTAACGATTCTACGGCTGATTTGTGGATGAGTGATTTGAATTATGAGCCTAACGGTGTAAGTGGTACAATGCATACACCTCATGGTAAAGTTGCTTTTAGCTCGCCTTTAGTTGGTCAATATAATTTAGAAAATCTCCTAGCGGCGGTAGGTGCAGTTTTACACTTAGGTGTAGATTTGCAGTTAATTGCTTCTGTGATACCTGAGTTTCCGGGAGTTCCCGGACGGATGGAACGAGTGCAAATTAATTCGGAGCAAGAAATTAGCGTGATTGTGGATTATGCTCATACTCCCGATAGTTTGGAGAATTTGCTGAAAGCCGCACGTCCGTTTATTCCTGGGAAGATGATTTGCGTGTTTGGCTGTGGAGGCGATCGCGATCGCACTAAACGTCCAAAAATGGGTAAAATTGTTGCAGATTTAGCTGATGTAGCGGTGGTCACATCAGATAATCCCAGAACGGAAGACCCAGAACGAATTTTAGCAGATGTTTTGGCAGGAATTCCCCATAATGTTAATCCTACAGTAATATGCGATCGGGCTACTGCCATTCGTACCGCAATTTTGCAAGCACAACCCGGAGACGGTGTATTACTAGCCGGGAAAGGTCACGAAGACTATCAAATTCTCGGAACCGAAAAAATCCACTTTGATGACCGAGAACACGCTCGCGACGCTTTACTAGAAAGAATGGGTAATAGACATGCGGTGTGAAAACAATGTAGAGACGTAGCACTGCTACGTCTCTAGGTGTTCTGGATAGCGTTTCCTAGTCTGCTGAGGTACAAATTTATCTGCGTCCATCTGCGTCCATCCTCTTCTATCTGCGGTTAATTTTTTCTTGTTGTATCTTACGAATGTGGGAATTGCTACAATAGACATCGACCTAATTTAATTATGCGTTGCCCGAAACCCTTGTAGAGACGTTCCGTCGTCACGTCTCTACTTTTGTGAAGATGTGTATTTATTTGCGGAATTAACTCTAATTTAACTGTAGTAAATAATATAATATCAATATCCGGGAAGAATCATGAAAAAAATATTCTCCATGAGATATCTGTCTGTATTCTTAGCATTAGGGCTATCTGTTAGTTTTAATAAAGTAATACTTGCTCAAACACAGTCAGATTACAACCAAAATATGCAACTTGGTTACGCTGCAACTGCTCAAAGAAATTATCCGACTGCTTTCAATTATTTCCAGCAAGCATTACAGCAACGTCCTGGAGATAAATATGCTAGTACAGCACTAAATAACATTCAAAGTTATATTAAAAATCGTCGTCAAGCTACTTTAGGCTTTGTTTCTAGTATAGGACGACCTGGTAGACGCTCTTCAGCAGCATCACGGTCAGCATCTTGTGTGGAAACCGGACAAACTCCCATGTCTGTGACACCAAAAACAGATCCGCAACTCACAACAGCAGCGTATCCAAGTTTCTTTGTTTATGTTCCGCAAAACTCAGCCCAAGCGTTAGAGTTTGTTTTACAAGATAATACCACCAATAGGGAATTATATAAAACAACCTTAAAGCCCAATAAACAATCTGGTGTTGTTCGCGTTAATTTCCCTGTTAATGCAAATTTACCATCTTTACAAAATGGCAAAGAGTACGCTTGGAGTTTCTCGGTAGTTTGCGATACTCAAAGTCGTGATAAAGATATAGAAGTAACAGGTTCAATTCAACGCATCCAGACCGAT
Source organism: Nostocales cyanobacterium PMM_0081 (assembly GCA_949127805.1). Classification (GTDB taxonomy): domain Bacteria; phylum Cyanobacteriota; class Cyanobacteriia; order Cyanobacteriales; family Nostocaceae; genus Hassallia. The sequence goes on along the minus strand of CASBQC010000217.1, from coordinate 4,126 downwards.
CCTAACTTAGCGATTCAGTTAAAAAAAACACAGCCTAGAGAGCGTGCTGTTTTATATGCAACATCGGGAATTTGGCAAGATACTTTAACAACTGTAGCAGATTTACGACGTACCAATCCTAACGATTTAGGAGTTAAGACTGATTGGGAAGATTTGTTGAAATCAGTCGGTTTAGAAAAAATTGCCAAAGCACCTTTATTGTAGCCTTTCGTAGTAACGCAATTAATTGCGTTATAACCCACATTCCGCACGCTCAACTGTCACAATCGGTTTTTACCGAATTTTATAAAGGAACAAAGCTATCTAATATACTTAAGCTCATTATATTAACGGATAAAGCCTGCTTTAAAGGCATAATTTATAGCTTAAAACATAGCATAGTCTAAGTGATTATGCTATGTGACACCCTAGGGTGCGGAATGTGCGTTATAAGAATGCTCGCTGAAAACCCTTGAAAAAAACGCAATTAATTGCGTTACTACTTCACAAAGGTAATCAAACACTCTGCAAACTCTGTAAAACTTCTGATGCTGACTGATATCTTTGGATAAAGTCGTAAGCTATCATCTTATCTAAGACAGGAGCTAATTTTTCACTAATATTAGCTAACTTATACCAAATTACTTCATCGTCATGTGAATCACTTTTGAAAATTAATTCCCCACGTGGGTTTCTTTGAAATTCTCTAGCAGGTATTCCAGTTAACGCTTCAATTCCAATCATTCCCAAAGCATAAATATCACTATTTAGTCTGGGATGTCCTAACAATTGTTCTGGAGGTGCGTAACCAGCAGTACCAATTGCAATCGATTGATTATCTTCAATTTGCTGAGATTGAATTTGCTTGACAGCACCAAAATCAATTAAAACTAAGCGATTGTCTTGTTGTCGTCTGATGAGATTAGCCGGTTTGATATCTCGGTGAATTACATGATGACTGTGAACGAAATTTAGCACCTGCAAAACATCTTGGAGTAAATCAATAACTTGCACTTCTGATAAAGGTTTACCAGACTTTATTTCTTGGGTGAGAGAATGTCCGGGAATAAATTGTTGCACTAAATAAAATTCTTGATTTTCTTCAAAATAAGCTAACAATTGGGGAATGCGATCGCTCTTACCCAAAAGTTCTAAAATTTCTCCTTCAGTTTTAAATAAACGTCTAGCGACATCTAAAAATTCTTGATCTTGACGAGCGGGTTGCAAGTGCTTCACTACACATTCTGGATGACCTGGACGCTGAGTATCTGACGCTAAGTAAGTTTTCCCAAATCCTCCAGAACCAAGAGGTCCAGTAACTTTGTAGCGTTGGTTGAGTAAAGTGTCTTTTTCAAACAGAGGAATTGCTGTCACATCATTATCTGCATTTCCATCCTCCTGCAAAAGCGCTTGCAATAACTTGATGGTTCTTTCTTGTTCTTGAATTTGTCGCGCAATTTTTTCTTGTTCTTCCTTATCGCGGATTCTTTTATATGCAGCGATAATCACTGTCGCTACGATCAAACCCAGTGCGGGAGATATTACCGGAATCCATCCGGCTTGGGTAAATATGATATAATTAATTACTAACAACAAAGTTAAAGTTAATCCACTCGCAAGCGTTAAGTGCAGTGGATGTTGAATTCGCCATGCGATAATTCCTCCCCCTAAACTCCACACCCATATCCAAACAACTTCACCCCACTCAGGTAAAAACCAAAATAAAGCTTGTTTGTTAACGACAGCGCTGAGAATCTGACTCACCATTTGCGCTTGGACGACAACTCCAGCCATTTTTGGGTTGTCTTGCTGATTTGCGCTATAAGGTGTGTTAAAAATATCTTTGATACTGGGCGCCGTTGAGCCAATAAGAACAATTTTATCCTTTACTAAAGCTGGATTGATTTGATTTGCCAGCACTTGGCTAACACTGACAAGTTTTACAGGGTTAACAGAACGGTAATTCAGCAAAATTTGAAAGCCATTTGTATCGACTTTTTGATAACCTCCAGAGTCACTCTGTAACGGTTTAAATGTGGTATTATTAATTTGCAGTTCTTTATTTTTTGAAAATTTGGGTTGAATGTTTCCCAAATACCGCAGTGCTAGTTGTAAGCCTAGAGAGTAAGGAGTTGTACAAGTCGAGGTGGATTCTGGTTGTACTAGGAGTAGATTTCGACGAATAATATCATCTGTATCTGCAACGACATCGCTAAATCCTACTTGCTCTATTTGTGTTCCTGCTGCTGGTGGTGTGGGAGAATTAACAGAATCAGAATGTTTGCAGACAGAAATAATGCGATCGGTCTTCTGTAAATGTTGCAATAATTTATCATGACCAGGCTCGACTCGCAAGTCCCGAAAGATATCCAAACCAATTACTCTGGGTTGATATTCTTCTAATTTCCTAAACAGGTTATCGATAATTTCTCCTGATAAGGGCCATTTTTGGAAGTTTTGCAAATCTTTTTCAGTTACTCCCACAACCAAGATGCGAGGATCTAAACCAGGATTGCCCCGCATTTGAATCATCCGGTCAAAAACCTTCAATTCTATTGGTTCTAGCATTCCCAAGCGCTGAATCCCAAACAGTAATACTGTAGCGATCGCACTAGAAATAATTGCCGGCTGTGTTAGTATTTTCACCTTTGCAAACATAATTTAACACCTTTTGACCGAAGAATTTTGGCGTTGTAGAATTAGGAGATGAATTGCTCACGCAAAGTCGCAAAGACGCAAAGTAAGAAATACAGAAATCGAATTACCAAGGATTGCCAACCATTGTAAATGCTGCCCAATAATAAGGATGGGATAATGGTCCATCAGGTTGTTGGATACTATCAGCGGGTAACAGTAAATTCCCAACTTTGCCTAAACCTTGTATTTGCCCGTTTTTTAAGTAAATCTCTCCTTTTGCCATCGCTACTTGAGCGTCTCTTAAAGCTTCTGCCCGAATTCTAGAGGTTTTCAAGCTTTGGTAAAATTTCGTCATCAAAGCCGCAGAACCAGCATCGTTGACTGCCCACAAACTTGCAACACTGGTTTTCACACCTGCTAGAACCGCTAACCCGGCAAATCCAATTTCTGCCTCTTCATCCCCCAAAGCTGTTCTACAAGCACTTAATACTAGCATTTCTACTTGAGGTTCGTTAAAGCCTAATTTCCGAATTTCGTTTAAGCGTAATTTGTCTTCCCAGAGTTGAATATATGAATTACTCACAGGTCCTGTGTTAAAATCAGCATGGGTTGCCATGTGAATTATTCCAAAAGGCTGTTGACGACGGATGGTTTTGAGATTATCTAAAGTCGCTTGGTTGTTAAGAAATAATTTACCCTGCCAAAGTTTAAAGACCAATGTCGATAACTCAGCGGGAACTGCTGGTAAAGGTGTTTGTCCTTGAGTACTTTGAGAAACTCCCATTGCCAAAAGTTGAGATTTTTTGATGTCGGTGTAGAGAGTGTTGGTTAAGGTGAGACTCGGCATCAAGCCAATACTGTATTTTTCTACCAGAAATGCTTTACCATCATGTAAGGCAGCCATTGGGGTAGAACGCAAACCAACATCTGGGAGAAAAACTAGATTATCGATTCCTTGTGCTTGTAAATCTGCTTCTAATGGGGAAATTATCCAGCCATAAAGTTGCTGTGAGAAAGGTAAGTAACCGTCACTGCGACGATTTCGGGGTATGACGATTTGGTTACGAAATTCTTCAGCTATTTTGAGAACTTTGGCTTTTGTCGCTTCGGGAATCCGTTTGCGGATAGGATTTCCTGTTCCCGTCACCATGACTAATTCGAGTTGTTCGCTGTTCTGCTCTGCTGTAGTATTAAGATGTTTATTACCGGAAACAGCTTCTGGGGTAATTTCTACAGGAACAAAGCTGATGTAGATAAATGCAGGTTTGACACCAGTAGCTTTTTCAATCTTTTGAGCAATTTCTTTACCATCATCCAATGTTTTCAGGTTGGGAATTGGTATACCCAACTGAGTCGCAATCCTACTGGTAAACTTATCTTCCGGAGTCGGATTAGTATCAAGTAGCGATCGATTGTCAGTGGGGATGGTGGTGATAGAGACAGGATTATCTCGCTTAACTGGATTATTTTCGCATTGAACTGTGCAGATGGGAGGTGTTGGGGTTGGGGT
>CASBQC010000216.1 GCA_949127805.1 Nostocales cyanobacterium PMM_0081 | reverse complement strand
CCTCCTCCACTCCCCCAGTTAACGAAAAGGATTTAGTCGTTACCGCTACAGATGTGCAGGTAGTTGGTGCGACTCCAGAATTGCAGCAAATAATTAACAGCGTCATTAAAACCCAAACTGGGGGAGAAACCAGTCAAAACCAGATACAAAAAGATGTAGCCGCAATTTTAGATACGGGTTTATTTACTGATGTCCGTGTAAATACCACTACTTCTCCAGTTGGTTTGAGTGTGGTGTATCAAGTGCAACCACTGATAGTGCGATCGCTCCAACTTTCCGGCGCCAAAACCCTTACCTACCAAGTAGTTTTGCCACTCTTTCAACCGCAAATTGGCAAAGCCATCAGTCCGGAAGCTTTGAAGCAAGCAGTGGAACAAATTAATAAATGGTACGCTGACAAAGGTTATAATCTGGCAAGGGTTATCTCTATTAAACCGAGCAGCGAAGGAATTTTGAGCTTAAATGTAGCTGAAGGTTTAGTTAGTAATGTCAAGTTTCGTTTTGTCAACGACGAAGGCAATACCGTTGATAGCAAAGGGAAACCAGTTACAGGACGCACCAAAGAAGATTTCTTGCGGCAACAGCTAAAGTTAAAACCCGGTCAAACTTTCCAAAACAATGTAGTCAAGCAAGACTTGCAGCAGTTATATAAACTGGGATTATTTGAAAATGTTAATGTCGCCTTAGAAGGTGATGCGACAGGCGTTGATGTAGTTTACCAGCTAAAAGAACTTGGCGCACGGGGTATCAACCTCGGTGGGAATTATAATGCAGACCAAGGAATTGTTGCTACATTAAACTATCAAGACCGAAATATCGGTGGTATTAACGATACTTTGAGCGCGAATGTTGAAGTAGGTGCGCGTGACCTTCAGTTTGATGGTAAGTATAGCAGTCCTTATCGCATAACTAACCCAGATCGCTTTGGTTACAGCATCAATGCTTTTCGCAAGCGCGGACTTTCAGAGGTTTTTGATGGCGATGTGAAACTTGCTAACGCAGACAGACCGCGAGAAGGTAAAGTTGGTGGTAGTGTAAGCTTGCAGCGACCGATTGAGGGTTGGGATACCTCATTAGGATTTAATTATGCTCGTGTTAGCATACGCGATCGCGATGGCACAATTACCCCAAAAGATGAAAAAGGTAATCCACTAACTTTTAGCGGAACTGGCATCGACGATTTAGCCACCGTATCCTTCATCGCTGTCAAAGACCAACGAGATAACCCGTTTAATCCCACCAAAGGTTCGATTCTCAGTCTCAGCACAGAACAATCAGTTCCCATTGGTTTAGGCAACATTTCTATGAATCGCCTGCGGGCAAATTATAGTCAGTTTCTCCCAGTTAAATTATACAACAGTAAGAACCCACAAGTATTTGCTTTGAATCTTCAAGGCGGTACCGTACTTGGTGATTTACCGCCTTATGATGCTTTTAACTTGGGGGGTCCAAATTCCGTGCGCGGTTACGAGGCTGGAGACGTTGGTAGCGGTCGCACTTATGTATTAGCTTCCGCAGAATATCGCTTCCCGGTTTTGCCAATCTTAGGAGGTGTGCTGTTTGCTGACTTTGGCTCAGACTTAGGTTCTGGTGATACAGTATTAGGAAATCCTGCGGGAGCGCGTAATAAACCAGGTAGTGGTTTTGGTTATGGTGCTGGTGTGCGTCTTGACTCACCTTTGGGCTTAATTCGCGCTGATTATGGTATTAATGACCAAGGAGAAAGTCGATTGCACTTCGGTATAGGTCAGCGTTTTTAAGAAAATTGGGTGCAGTTTCCTTTTGAATTTATTCCCAGTCCTAATAACTGTCCTATCGATTATTAGAATTGATGTATAATATACTCAGGAGGTGATAAAAGTGTTTAACCTGACTTACGAATTTAAGTTAAAGCCAAGGCAAAACCAAATAGCAATGTTTGAGGAGTGGTTGGAAACTCATAGACGGGTTTACAACCATGCTTTAGCCGAACGTAAGGACTGGTACAAGTCTCGCAGTTGTCAGGTTAACGCTTGTAGTCTCCGCAGTTGCTATATCATTCCTGCTGATACACCACGTCCAACATTTGCAAGCCAGTGTAAGTCTTTAACTGCTGCACGTAAAGAAAGCCAGTATTTAGGACGTGTTAATGCTCAATCTTTACAGCAAACATTAAGGCGACTTGAAAAGGCTTTTGTAAGTATGTGGGAACAAAATCATGGGTTCCCTAGATTTAAAAAGTCAGGACGGATGCGGTCTTTCTCTTTCCCACAATTAGGACAGAACCCATTAAGTAATGGCTATGTAAAATTGCCCGTTATTGGTGCGGTTAAAATTCGTCAATCGCGTGAAATCTCAGATGGCGGAGTAATCAAACAAGCCCGCGTGGTCAAGCGTGTTTCTGGTTGGTACGTAATGTTAACTGTCCAATGGGATGTATCTATACCCCCGACTTTGCCGCATGGTATGCCGTTGGGAATCGATGTCGGACTAACAAGTTTCGTTGCAACTTCTAATGGTCTTTTAGTCAAACGTCCTGCATTTTTTGTGAGGTGTGAACGCAAGCTGAAATTGCTGCAACAGCGCGTCTCTAAAAAACGAAAAGGATCGAACAATTGGATAAAGGCACAGAAGAAAGTTGCGTCATTGCATGAGTACGTAGCTAATTGTCGTAAAGATTGGCACTACCAACTGTCTCACCAAATCTGTAATGATGCAGGGATGGTATTTGTTGAGGATTTAAATCTTGTCGGACTGTCCCGTGGAATGCTTGGTAAGCATTGTCTAGATGCGGCGTTTGGACAATTTTTTAATATCCTCGAACAAACTTGCCTCAAACGTGATGTCTATTTTCAAAAAGTAGATGCCAGGAAAACAAGTCAGATTTGCCCCAACTGCGGTGTTGAGACAGGCAAAAAAGAACTTTCAGAACGTACTCATGCTTGCTCAAATTGCGGCTATGTAACTGATAGGGATGTTGCAGCTGCTCAGGTAGTGCGAGAGCGCGGACTTGCAGCCGTAGGGCTTACGGTCAAGATGCTTGCTGAGGGTAAATTCATTGGAATCCCTTTGAGGCAAGAATCCCCTGCCTTATAGACATGGGGAGTGTCAATGTATTATTAACAAAGACAAAACTGTGGCGGGTTTTTGCTTTTCCCACTCAAGGACTCACTGCCAAGCTGCTCATTCAGTACTTAGGATTTTCTATGTTAGCAGGTACAACTTTGCAGGGGGGAAAATATACCCTCAATCAAGAAATCGGGCGTGGAGGCTTTGGCATTACGTACAAAGCTACGCATCATTACTTAAGGCACGAAGTAGTGATTAAAACGCTCAATGATAAACTGCGACAACATGCTAATTTTACTAAGTTCGAGCGGCAATTCCAAGATGAGGCAAGGCGATTAGCTACTTGTATCCACCCGAACATTGTCCGGGTCAGCGACTTTTTTGTTGAAGCGGGTCTGCCTTACATGGTAATGGAGTACATTCGCGGTGAAACCTTGGGCGAGGCATTTGTTTTGCCAGGGATACCTTTACCAGAACCGACGGCAATTCATTATATCCGGCAGATTGGGGCAGCATTGGAGGTGGTACACAATAACGGTTTGCTGCACCGCGATGTGAAACCAGATAATATCATCCTCCGCCAAGGAACGGCTGAAGTAGTGCTGATTGATTTTGGCATTGCACGAGAATTTAACGGTGGGGTAAGGCAAACTCACACAGGTATGGTTTCTGAGGGTTATTCGCCGATTGAACAGTATATGACGCAAGCAGAGCGCAGCCCAGCCACCGATGTTTATGGTTTGGCGGCAACTTTGTATGCATTATTGACAGCGCAAGTTCCTATGCCTGCATTATTGCGCGATCGCGAGAAAATGCATTCCCCCCGCGAACTGCAACCACACTTGAGTGCTGCTGTCAATCAAGCAATTATGCGTGGTATGGCGGTAGAATCTCGGTTTCGTCCCGCAACAGTCGCAGAATGGTTAAAGTTGTTACCCGCAAATGGGCTAAGTGTTGCACCTCTGACACCAACTCACACAGTTGCAACTCTCGATTTATCTACCCAGGAGTACCCATCACCTCCAGAAGTTGCGCCAACTAATACCAGTGCGCCATCAAAAACCGGGAATTTGACAAAAATAGCGAAAAAAATTCGCTCACCCAAAGTTTTGATTGGTAGTGGAATTGCACTCACAGCCGCCACAATCGGTTTTGCTATCACTAGCGTAGTTCACAAATCTCAGCCGCCGCAACCATCAGCAAAGCCCCTTTTTGAACAGCCTACTACTAATGGTACTTCTGCGGAAGTCCGTCCGGTCGAGATTTTACCGTCCCCCCAGGTAAAAGAAACTACCACCCCAAAACAGACTACTAATACTACCTCTACTACCTCGTCCTCGTCGCGAGATGATGCACCCACTTACACACCAAGACGACGCAGTAAGCGCATTCGTCCTGTTGTTAATGATGACGAGGAAACACCAAAACGGACTTATAGACAAACACAAGAATCGACATCAGACGACTCACCACAACCGCAACGTCGGCGTCGATCCTACAACAAGGAAACTTCACCTACACCTGACGCGGCGCCCTCACCATCTCTTGTTGAGAAATTACGAGCGGTACGCTCAACTCGTAACGCTTCCCCCACCAAATCATCTTCTGATAGCGATTCTCCTGCACGTCAATCTCCTAGAGAGTCAAATTCTGTTGTACTACCACAAGTACAACCACCGAAAGAATCAAACGGTATCGTTGTACCAACTCAGGAAGTGAAGCAAAATTCTCCTGCTGACAGCCAATCTCAGAAGGATGATAAGCCAGCTGAGGGAAATTAAAAATATGGCGCTATAGTCTCGTTCCCAGAGATTGGTGTCGAGGCAGCAGCCCTGTTTTGTTGCATTCCCAGTCTCTGACTGGGAACGAGAAATAGCTATTTCAAGATTTAGTTTATTTCAGCCTTCATCCTTGAGTTAGGCTATTTTCTTCTTTCTGGAAAGAAGAGAATTCCAAAATTGACCTTGCAAGAGTGATGAAGACTTCTTGGCGTTGCTTTGTTGGAGAACTTGCTGATAAACTGCTTCGTAGCCGTTCACCATCTTGGTAAGGCTGAAGTGTTGTTCTACGTATTCTCGGCAGGTTTGACGATCTAATTCTAAAGTGGCGGGAATCATGGCTGCCATTTCTTCATAGCTTTGGCAGACATAACCTGTCTTTCCGTGAGCAATCACTTCTGGGACAGAACCCATGTTCATCCCAATTACTGGTGTACCAGTTGCCATTGATTCAATCATTACCAAGCCAAAGGGTTCACTCCAAGTAATGGGGAACAGAGTGATGCTTGCGTTGCCTAGTAATTCAGATTTCTGCGCGTGGTTAACTTCGCCTAAGAATTGTATCTGCTCACCGTCAATGTGAGGGGCGATTTCTTTTTCAAAAAAGTCTGTGTCTACTACGTCTACTTTTCCTGCCATCTTTAAGCACCAACCACTCTGCTTGGCGATCGCGATCGCATGTTGCGGTCCTTTCTCTGGCGAAAAGCGCCCCAAAAATACCAGATATGGCGGATCTTGCGGTTGGGGAAAAAAGGTGAATTCTTCGGGGTTAATGCCGTTATAAACTGTGCTGGCGTAATTTAGTTCCAACTGACGCTGCGCGTTACTAATGCTGATGAATGGTTGCGATTGATGATACGAAAATACTTTGCTGTTATCAGGGGTAAATCTGCCATGCAAGGTATGTACTGTGGGTGTTGACACTAAGCTTGCAAAAGGTAATGCCCAAATCCCTACATGGGAATGTATTATGTCGAATTGGGCTGCTTGTTGGTAAACTTGGCTCATTTCCAACACTTCATACATCACATGCTCTTTAATGTCTGGATCTAAGCGCAAAGCACGCGGATGAACAGCTTCTAACTTAGCCAAAGTTTGAGAATCGCCAGAGGCGAACAATGTCACATCATGACCTCGACGCACCAGTTCATCAGTCAAGCGACTCGCTACCAGTTCAATTCCTCCGTAAGTTGAAGGCGGAACTCGTTCCCACAAAGGGGCTACTTGAGCTATTTTCATAAAGTTGTTTAGGTTCAGAAGGTAAATTGGTCGTTGTCAAAGGGTTGAAATACTTTAGTTCAGAGTTTCTGCCTCCTTTTCTGAAGTTGAAATTAACCGCTTATTGGTGCTACCACCGCAACCTCGGCTAACTTTACCCTTTAAGCCTCACCTCCAAATTTACTTTGAGCCACAATCATATCATGGCTGTGCTTCTTAAGCTAACTTTTGCTTTTGAACTATTACATCTATCTTTAGGACTATATTAAGGTTATTTGGATATAAATACTTATTATTGCTCAGGCTCAATGATAAATAACATTAAACATATCAGGGATCAATTGAGTTGTGGAAAATAAATAGCGATCGCTCGCCAAAATATTTAAATCAGGTGTGATGCGATCGCTTAATTCAAGACTCTAAGTTGATTCAATGTACTGCACTGCCGACTTAGAAAAAACTTATAGTTTGTATTGAGTTATTAATCTACCAATAAATAATTTTCCGGATAAAGGAAATAATTATAAATTAATTTGCACCCATAGGAATCCTATTTGAATTGTGAAAATTATTGTATGGGACGAACCGCAGAGTCGCAGAGAACGCAGAGTCAGAGGAAACAGAGAGTTTCAGTTTTTCATTTAAGACTGCTATATATGACATAAATGTATCTTAAACTGAGTTTATTGCTACATTGAGGTAGAGTTAATTTAGTCTGCAACATCTACCTAATTAGGGCTATTGCCGCAACGCTTTGATGATTCGACTCTTAGAAAAATTTCGCACCGCGTTAGTAAAAAATAGGCAAAACTCGAAGTTGGAACAAACAAGCTCTGGAGAAACTTCGCTAACTCCTCGGTATAATATTCGTGATAGTGCGCTTAATAAGGGCTGGCTGCAAACTATACTGATTGCTAGTGTGGGAGTGACTGTCTTCATTGCCGGAATTCGCGATTTGAGATGGTTGCAGCCTTGGGAGTTAAGAGTTTACGATCAGATGTTGCGATCGCGTCCTCAAAAAGCAAGCGTAGACGCGGAGCGGCTTGTCGTGAGACATCGGCGTATTTTGTTAGTTACAATTACTGAAGCAGACATTAAACGCCAAAAATGGCCTTTGTCAGATGCGACAATTAATCAGCTTTTAGACAAATTAGAGTCTTATCAACCACGCATCATCGGCTTAAATATTTACCGCGATTTGCCGGTTGAACCCGGTTATAAACACTTTGCAAATCGTCTTTCACGCCAAAATAATATTATCGCTGTTTGCGGATTCAGCAGTCCGGAAAACCCGGAAATTCCACCACCGCAGAGTGTATCTGAAGATAGGGATAGGGTAGGTTTTAATGATTTGATTCCTGACGAAAATGATCACATTATTCGTCGCAGTTTGTTGTTTGCCCACTCAGACGACAAGAAATGTAAAACTACTATATCGTTTGCTGGTTTATTAGCAATTAAGTACTTACAAAAACAAGGTATTGAAACAAGTTCTACTAAGCAAGAAATTAAAATAGGTAAAACTTTCTTTTCTACTTTAAAATCTAATTCTGGTAGCTATGAACATCTGGATGCGGCAGGTTCTCAAATAATGCTAAATTATCGCCATCTGGATCGCTTTGCTGATAAAGTAACTCTTACACAAGTTCTCAACAATCAAGTAAATCCTAATTTAATTAAAGACCGTTTGGTAATCATTGGCACTACGGCGATAAGTATCGATAAAGACTTTTACACGCCCTACAGCGCTTTACCAAACCAACCATCAAAAATGCCGTCTGTATATATTCATGCACAAATTGCCAGTCAGATTCTGAGTGCGGTGCTGGATGGAGAACCTTTAATTTGGTATTTACCTGAATGGGGTGAATATGTTTGCATTTGGTTCTTTTCTTTGGTTGGCGCCGCTGTCGCATGGCGTTTACGACATCCTTTAGTGCTGGTAGTGGTGGGGGTTACAATTGTCAGTAGCTTGGGTGGATTTTGTTATCTGCTTTTTTTACAAGCTGGATGGATACCAGTGATTCCCCAGGCTTTAGCTTTGGTAATTAGTGGTGTGAGTGTTATGGCTTACACTACATATCAGACGCAACAGAAAAGCAAGCTGATTATTTTAGAAGTTGAAAAACAAGAACAGGCGATCGCGCAATTAAATGTGCTGTTAAAAGAGACAGCAATTCAAGACAAACATTTTCATACTTCTACCACAATTATACCAGAAAAACAAACTGGCGACCTTCTTTTAAGTGGACGCTACAAAATTATCAAAGTCCTCACTTCTGGCGGATTTGGTTGCATTTATATAGCCGAAGATACTCAACGACCGAGTAATCCTAATTGTATCGTCAAACAATTAATGCCGGCACGTCGAGATCCGAGATTTTTAGAAGTTGCGAGAAGGTTATTTAATACCGAAGCGGAAATTTTAGAAGTTTTGGGCGAACATCATCAAATTCCTAAATTACTCGCCTATTTTGAAGAGAATCAAGAATTCTATTTAGTAGAACAATATATTCCCGGACATACCCTAAGTGAGGAATTACCACCAGTTAAAAGAGGCGTGCAAAAGGAACCTTTTGTCATAGAAATGCTGAAAGAAGTTTTAGAAATTTTGGCATTTATTCATCAACATCGCGTGATTCATCGGGATATTAAACCGAGTAATATTATTAGGTCAGAAATAGATAATCGCTTAGTGGTGATTGATTTTGGTGCAGTCAAATTGATGCAACCACCAAGCACCGAAGAAACAGAATTAGCGACAGTTGCAATCGGAACGCGAGGTTATGCACCATCAGAACAATTTGCCGGTCATCCCCGCTTGAACAGTGATATTTATGCCTTAGGGATGATTGCCATTCAAGCACTAACAGGAGTGCCACCCCAACAACTACCAGCAGATTCAGAAACAGGTAATGTGAGGTGGCGTCAATGGGCGAAAGTCAGCGATGAATTGGCAACGATTTTAGATAAAATGGTGCGATATAATTTTAGCGATCGCTATCAATCAGCAAACGCAGTTCTACAAGACTTGAAACGCATCGCAGAATGAGTCATTGCGAATTGCGAATTGTAAATTGCGAATTGGTAATTATTTTTATTCCCCATTACCCATTACCCATTACCCCAAAATCTCAAATCCTATGACTCAAGAAAAATCTACTTCGATTGAAGGTATTTACGAGGTTTGTATTGGTATCCCAGATCCAATTTCGGCAATTCAATATTGGCAGCAATTTGGCTATCGCATCGGGGAAGTGGGGGAATTATCCGCAGCAGCAGCAAAGCAATTATATGGGGTAGATTCGTCTTTGCGATCGCTTCGTCTTTATCACCTAAATGCAGATCATGGTTTGATTCGGCTGATGGTTTGGCAAAATCCCACGAATGAAGGGTTGGGAACTGCAACAATGAAAGCGAAGGGAAATCGCTGGGCAACAACTTTAACTGCGGATGTATTAAGTATTTTAAATCATGTGGAGGAGGCAAAAACGGCAAATTGGTCTATCCGCTACACTAATCCGCATTGGGAAGTTATTTACAACAAAGACAGAAAAAGTCGTCCTTTTGTTGAACCTGTTGTAGGGGTACGAGAAATGCTATTATTGCAACCTTTGACTCGACAAGTTTTATTTCAACGCTTTGGTTATTCACTACCGCATTACGGACAAATCAACCTCAGCGCTACTTTTAAAACTAGTCAGTTTACCCACATGGGGATGATAATTCAAGATGACAGCAAGGAAACGCTGAAGTTTTATGAAGAAGTTTTAGGTTTGCTGAAAGTGCGTGATGATGTTGAAACTACCTATGAATCTTCTCTTGCGGGTAGAGAGATATTTGATTTAAACAAAGGTGAAAAGTTTATTGTTACAGCTTTTGACGATCCGCGTTCTTCTGTGTCTGACTTTATGGCTGCACGTTCTGGCAGACTTTATATTATTCGCTTTCCAGATTATATGCAATTAGAATCGCGGTTTGAGCAAGCGCAACCGGGGTGTTTGGGAATGTCGTTATACACTTATCGCGTGCGGGGAATACATGCGTATTTTGATCGCATTAAAGCAAGTAAAGTACAAAAGTTTACAAACATTGTTACCAATGAGTTTGGGGAAATGAGTTTCTCTTTTGTTGCTCCCGATGGCTACTTCTGGACGTTGTTAGAAAGTTAATTACTGATTTTAAATTAGCAGTTTCTGGCAATGTTCAATTAGAAAACGAAAAAAAAATTAATTTTTTTATCTTCTGTTTAAATTTTAATAAAATGTAATGGGCACTCGTGTGTGCCCGTTTTATATGAGCGATAAATCGCTCACTACTTAACCTTCAACAAATTTTAAAGAAACACCGTTCATGCAATAGCGCTTGCCGGTGGGTTTGGGACCATCATCAAACACATGACCCAAATGTCCACCACAACGATGACAATGAACTTCAGTTCTAGTCATAAATAATGACTTGTCTACGGTTGTAGCGATCGCACCTTCGATTGGTTGGAAAAAACTGGGCCACCCTGTGCCACTATTAAATTTTGTGTCAGATTTAAACAGCGGCAAATCACATGCTGCACATACAAATGTGCCCTTGTGATACTCTTTATCCAGTGGGCTAGTGTGAGCGCGTTCGGTTCCATGTTGACGTAACACTTTATATTGTTCTGGTGTTAGAATGGTACGCCACTCTTCTTCTGTTTTCTTAACTTCAAACTCGTTATTTGAGATTGCCATAACTTCTGACCTGCCAATTAAATAATGTGATAACCATGCTGTGCCAAGTATTGTTGCACCACCCTGCAAAAAACGTCGTTTATTCATAATTTAACGCGAGTTGGTTGTTATTTGATTTGACCCCTGTTTTTGTCCAAAACTATTGGCAGATTGGTAAAGGGTATAAACCCTCATCTCTTGTCGGAAGTTGCTTGATAGTGAGATGAAAGTGTATCACAAAGCAACAATAAACTAAATCTTACCTACTTTTATTTTTTGTTTCTTATAGGCAAGCAACTACTTGCATATATAATTAATTATACTCCTTTAGTCACACTAGCACTCAGGTAAGCAAAGAAAAAAATAGTGTAACTTTAGATACAATGATCAATTAATAAAGCGTTTAATTCCGATTGAAGATAGTCAACCTGGGTATGTAACCGGCTCAAAGAAATGGGCGATCGCCTTCACGGTTTCTTTAGACAAATTCTCTCACGCTTAATCAGGAAAATCCATAAATGATAGATAATTTTAGTAACGCTCAAGAATGGTTCACTGTATTCGCCTATCTAGGCTTCACACTCTTTGTTGCCTGGTGCGTGTTTGCGGCAAAGAAGAAATAAAGTGCGATTTACTCGCTCATCGCTGACAACTTATGACGACTTTGGAAAAAAACTGCAATCAGTCAACGCAACTATCAGTATTGCACCTGCAAATTTTTATAAATACGTGCGTTTAGGAAAAATCCGCGCTTATAAAACATCGATCGCTCAATTTATTGCCGATGGGGTCGAGTTAAAATCAGGCGATCGCATTAAAGCTGATGTTGTCGTTTTTGGCACGGGTTTTCGCATTGCTAACATCATGGAGCCATTAAATCCATCAGCGTATGAAAATTTGAAAGAAGAATTACAATTAAAAAGATATTCTCATTCTTTGGAAATGCCCGTCAAGGAAAGCGCCAAAATTTTGTCATGAAGTTGTCGTAGTCACGGCTTCAGCCGTATTCTTGAGGACTGAAGTCCTCACTACTTTTTTACAGACGCCAAATTTTGATAATATTGTCAGCACTACCGCCACTAGCGAGAGTTCGTTCATCCGGACTGATGGCGATCGCATAAACATAGCCAGAATCTTTCTTCAAAGTGCGAATTTCTCCCCCGGTTGCTATATCCCACAATTTGATTGTGTTGTCATTACTACCACTTGCCAAAATTAGACATCTCCACATACGAAAGGAACGTCTGTACAAGAATTTCGGGCAACGCATATTTCATTTACGGAGATGTCTAAAGTATAGAAAGATTGACACCTCAAAGCTTAAAAAGACAAGATGGCAGCGTTTACGATATTTCCAAGTTTCAAGGCAAAAAAGACCAGCTTGTTAGTATTCGTGTAGATAGTGTGTATGAAGAATTTTCTCCTTATATAGTTTTGCTGGATTCTCAAGGTAAAATAGTCGCGGCTGATAATGCCAAAGATGGTAAGCACAGTGCTTTAATTGACCGAGTTAGGTTGCCTAAAGATGAAACTTAGTATGTAGTGGTGATTTCTGGTAATTCACTTCAACACAATAAATATCGATTGACTGTCTTCTAATTTTAATGAGACATTCGCCAAATCTTGATAGTCTTGTCCTTACTACCACTGGCTATAGTTTGTCCATCGGGACTGAATACCACAGACCAAACTCTGTTGACATGTCCAGTTAGAGTGCTGATTTGCTTTCCGGAAGTTAGATTCCACAATTTGATCGTGTCGTCCCAACTAGCACTGGCTAGGGTTTTGCTATCGGGGCTAAAAGCGACAGACCAAACTTTATTGGTGTGTCCACTTAGGGTGCGGATTTCTTCTCCTGTAGGTAATTTCCACAGTTTAATTGTGTCGTCCCAGCTGCCGCTAGCAAGAGTTTGTCCATCTGGACTGAAAGCGACAGAATTAACAGCGGCATCATGACCTTTTAATGAGCGGATTTCTTTTCCTGTTGTCAAATTCCACAGTTTGATAGTAGTGTCAAAATTATTACCACTGGCAAGTGTTTTGCCATCAGGACTGATAGCGACGGATGTAACTACATCACAATTCGCTTTTAGGGTGCGGATAACCACTCCAGTAGCCACATTCCACAGTTTGATTGTCTGATCCCAGCTGCCACTAACTAAACTTTGACCATCTGGGCTGAAAGCGATCGCCTGAACTGAAACTGAATGTCCAACAAAAGTGCGGATTTCAAGTCCTGTAGTTAAGTCCCACAGTTTGATAGTCTTGTCACTACTACCACTGGCAAGAGTTTTGCCATCAGGGCTGAAAGCAACAGAATTAACCCAGTCAGAATGCCCTTTGAGGGTGCGGATTTCAAGTCCTGTCGCCAAATTCCACAGTTTGATAGTCTTGTCAGTACTAACACTGGCAAGCGTCTGCCCTGATGGGCTAATAGCGACAGCCCAAACTGAATCGGAATGTCCTTTTAAAGTCAAGTTGTTTGAAAAGGTTTCCCCAAGTGTCTTTGAAGGCTGATTGGAACTAGAGTCAGCACCAGATGCAGCCAAGGGAAACTCCCAATACAAAATAGAACCAAATCCCAAAAGGGCGATCGCTGCACCAGTGAAAACTTTAATTTTGAAGTAAGTCATGTTTACAGACCTTACAGATTCCGCAGTAAAATCACCCCAATGCTGCGTTCTTCAGACAAAAGTCAGCATTTGAGGTGTTATGGAAATATCTCTATCTACTCATTAAAGCGATCGCATTCCAGATTTTCTGCCATATTTTGTCATATTTTTTCTACTAATTGCTAAAAATTAGGCATTGATATTAGGCATGGGGCATTGGGCATTGGGAATTAAAGATGCTCAATTTTTGATGCACCTTATAATATCTTTCCATGACGCTGCTATGCGCGGCTGTCGGCAGAGCCTTTCCAACGCACTGGCTCCCCCATGCCCCATTACCCATGCCCGATTCCCCTAATTAGACACTCGCCAAATCTTGATAGTATTGTCCTCACTACCGCTGACGAGGGTCTTACCATCGAGACCCAGGGCAAGGGATGTCACAGTTTGGGAATGCCCCACAAGGGTGCGGATTTGCTTTCCGGTATCGAGATTCCACAATTTGATCGTTTGGTCGCGACTACCACTGGCAAGGGTTTTGCCATCGGCACTAAAAACGAGAGATGTGACTGTTTTGGAATGCCCAGATAGTGTACGAAGTTGCTGACCGTTTGTGAGATTCCACAATTTGATCGTTTGGTCGCGACTGCCACTGGCAAGCATCTTACCATCAGGGCTGATGGCGACAGATGTCACGGTTTGGGAATGCCCTATGAGGGTGCGAATTTCCTCACCTGTTGCCAGATACCAGAGTTTGATAGTGTTGTCAAAACTACCACTGGCAATAATTTTACCATCTGGGCTGATCGCAACAGACCGAACCCAAAATGAATGTCCGGTGAGTGTGTGAATTTTTCTGCCGGTATCGAGATTCCACACTTTGATAGTATTGTCATCACTACCATCAACAAGAGTCTTGCCATCGGGGGTGATGGCAAGGGCATGAACTGAGTCAGAATGCCCAACAAGAGTGCGGATTTTTCGTCCTGTATTAAGATTCCATACTTTGACTGTTTTGTCCTCACTACCACTAACCAGTTTTTGTCCGTCTGGGCTGATAGCGAGGACATTAACCCTGTTGGAATGTCCAATCAGTGTATAAATTTCCTCTCCCGTTGCCAGATTCCATACTTTGATAGCGCGATCGCTATTACTGGCAATAGTATTACCATCTGGGCTGATGGCGACAGACAAAACCGAGTTATGAAAACCATTGAGTGTTTCGGAATTAGAAAAGTTCCCAAAGCTAATTGGTGAAGGATGTCTTAAAATCGCTTCTCTGCTATCTGGATTAATCTTTGGTTGATTCAAACTAGAGGATAAGCTACTTTCTAATCGACGAGATTGTTTATACCAAACATCTCCTAACCCCAACAACAGAATCACACCACCTGTCAAAAATAAATTTCTGAGTACTATATGTTTTGGGAAAGATGGTGTCTGAGTTGGTGGCGGTTTTACAGTCGAGTATCGATTTGCTGCTGGTACTTGCACTACAGGTTTTTGAGTTAAATCTCCGATGACTTCATCAACTGATTGATAGCGCTGCTGAATCTCTTTTTTTAACAGCTTGTCAAGAATCCAATCCAATTCATTACTAATCGGACTTTTTAAGTATTGCCGCCAATCTGTAACCCAGCCATACCCATATTCCATCCACAACGCAAAAGGAGAAATTCCCGTTAGCAGATGAAAGACTGTTGCACCCAAACCAAACAAATCACTAGATGGATAAGCCTTTCCATCTCTGATTTGTTCAATGGGAGAATAGCCATGTGAACCAATTGAAGTGCCAATTTTATTTTGGACTTTTGCGGTTAACTGTTTTGAAGACCCAAAATCTATCAAATTTAATCGCCCGTCAGTTTGACATCGGATAATATTTTCCGGTTTGATATCTCGGTGAATGACTCCGCGATCATGGATAAACTTTAAAGTCGGTAATAAGTCTATCAATATTTGTTTAATTTCCTGATAGCTATAACTTTTCCGTAACTGCAACTCTTTTAATAAATTGTGTCCGTCGATAAACTGCTGCACCAAATATAGACAGCCGTCTTGCTCAAAATAAGCTAATAGAGTTGGAATTTGTGGATGTTCTCCGAGTTCTTGCAGTCGTTTCGCTTCTGCTTGAAACAACTCCATTGCTTTTTTTTGCGCCCAACTGCCTTGGAATTTTGGCGCTAATTGCTTGATGACGCAGCGTTCGTTAAGTTTATCGATATCTTCTGATAGATAGGTTCTGCCGAATCCACCCTCATCTGAAAGTACTCGAATTACACGGAAACGATTTCGCAACAGTGGCACTATACGGGTGCTGCATGTTTGACAAAACTTCTTTCCTTCAAGATTTAGGGGATTTGGGCAATCGGGATTTATGCAGCAGATCATGATCTGATGGGCGCGACTGCGTGACAAATGATGCTAAGTTTGCCCCAAATTTTACCTTAATAAAATTGGCTTTCGTGTTATTTTGGTAGACGACCCAGGTTTTGGGGAGTGGGGAATTACTTATTAGTAAACGTTTGCAATTAATAGTCAGTTTTCCTAAACTCCGGAAAACGAAGAGAACCGTATGGTTTATTATTCTCCCGATTATACAATAATCTGAACAAAAAAAATTTTTTCTGATTCGTAATTTTCAAAAATTAGTTTATACATGGGTAATTCACAATTAT
>CASBQC010000215.1 GCA_949127805.1 Nostocales cyanobacterium PMM_0081 | reverse complement strand
GAGTTACCATAACCCCTTTCGGTTTACCCGTAGAACCTGATGTATAAATAATATAAGCTAAATTTTGCGGGGTAGTAACATTAACTATTTTATCGGTTTTTTGATATTCAATATCTTGCCAATCTGTATCTAAACAAATGATCTCATTATCATATTCTGAAAATTTATTAACCAGCTTTTTTTGAGTTAATAAAATCTTGATTCCTGAATCCTCTAGCATATATGCTAAACGTTCTAATGGATAATTTGGATCTAATGGCACATAAGCACCACCCGCTTTGAGAATACCTAATATTCCTACTATCATTTCCCAGGAACGCTCAACACAAATTCCCACTAAAAATTCGGCTTTTACTGCTTGACATCCTGAAAAGCCATGCCTTTGCTCTGATCTTAAATAATGGGCTAGTTGATTAGCTTTTTGATCGAGTTCTTGATAAGTTAATTGGCTTTGTCCAAAAACTACTGCTAATGCCTCAGGTGTTTTTGCGACTTGTTTTTCAAATAACTGATGAATACTACTAATGTGTGACACAGTGTGATTACCTTTTCACGATATTATACGCAGATTTCTCACAAAGAATGAGAAATCCGCGTCAAAAACTGCCAAAATATATCTTATCTTATTGCACAAGTATTTCAGCAGTTTTAGTAGGACCCCAAGTAAAACTGATTGTATACCACAACAGTTCAAAGTTAAACAAGTAAAGTCATGTCCGGTCGTAGTGAATTTTCACGATAAGATTGGACTTCGACTCGTGTCAGAGTAATTTTATCTCTGGCAAAAGCCTTGAGAATACGTTTACCCGTCGGTCGTTCAGCGTGAGGTTTGTTAGAATTTTGTATAGCTATTCTGACGATTACTGAAGAGGTGTCTTTTCTTTAGAACCAATCTCAATACGCTTGGTGTTAAGGCTCAAATAGTTGTAAATTAAGTATTGTTTCCAAAAATTGAAATCAAATACAGTGCATCTCAAGGAATTCTTGCAAGATACAAAGTACTGAGATATTCAAAGCAATAGAGACAGCTATCCCAAACGAAAAAAATTTAGATGATGGTTCGTATTTAAGTTGGATTTATCCATCTGGCAATTTGAATTGGGTTAACTGAGCGATCGCCTAACTTTTTACCACATATACCTATATTTTACACATTTAAACAGCCAAAAGCAGGAGTTAGTTTAAAACTATCTCCTGCTAATCTGGTCAAAGAATTTCAGCCTACGCGTTGGTAAACGTGGAAGATGTCACGAATTATGGTACTTTTATAGACTACACTTGCTGTTTTGACACTACCGTAGACTCAATAACTCGAGTCTGTGCCTTAATTGAGTAACACAACGACTCATAATTATTTAAGGCTTGGTCAAAGGAATATTGCTCAATAGCAAATTGGCGACTGTTATAACCGAGAGTTTTAACTTTTTCTGGATGTTGGTACAAGTCTAAAACTGCTGCTGCTAAAGCTTGGGAGTCTTCTGGAGTCACCACAACACCCCCGCCACTTTGTCTGATAGCTCTTGCTGCTGTACCATTATCGGGTACAGATGCGACTAAAGCCCGACCGCTGGCAAGTAGCACTTGAATTTTTGATGGCATATTAAAAGATATAACATTTTTCTTTTGCACCACCAAACCGACATCAGCAGCAGCTAACATTTCTGGCAGTTTTTCGCGGGGTTGAAAAGGTAGTAGTAAAACGTTATCTGCACCAATATCTTGACATTCTTGTTGCAATCGCTGCAAACCTTTTGCCTCACCCACAATCACAAAAGCAATATCGGGAACATCGCGCAACGCAGCAGCAGCTTTAACAACAGTTTCTAAACCTTGGGTGAGGGCAATATTTCCCGAATACAAAACAACAAATTTGCCATCTAGGTTATGTGCCCCACGAAAAGGATTATTTTCTTTAGGTAAAGGGTGGATAAAATTCACATCAACCCAGTTAGGAATTTGCACAATTTTGTTAGCAGGTACACCTTTAGAACGCAAATTATCTACAAAACCATCAGCGATGACGCTTATTTTTGTCGCAGTGCGGTAGGCAAATTTTTCTAAAGTGGCAAATACTTGGATGAGAAATTTATTTTTGAGTAAACCGACGTGGACAGCCGCTTCTGGTAATATATCTTGAAGATTTAACACTACCGGGCAATTGTACAGCCATCCTAAAAGGGTAGTTGGGATGCAAACAGGTAGAGATGGTGAGGTGGAAAGAATCACATCTGGACGGCAACCAAAAAGCGCGGGTAAAAAACTGGAGACAACGAAACTAGCATCTAGTAAAACTCTATCTAGTAAGTTGGGTTGAGGACGAATCCAAACATAACTGCGTTGGATTTGAACGCCATTTTTATATTCGTTAACATACAATTTGCCCCGATAACCCTCGTATATTTGACGTTCAGGGTAGTTGGGCATAGCAGTGACTACACGTACTTCGTGCCCGCGTTTTACTAGTCCCTCTGCTAATTCAGTCATTAGAGGGGCAATACCGATTGGTTCTGGATAGTAGTTGTAGGAGTAAATTAAAATTCGCATAAAAAATTATTCAGAATGACCCCAGTTTTTTGTTTAATGAATGACAACACTTGCTAACAAAATCGTTTCGCACAAGCGTAGCGTCTATGTTTTCATTTTGCCTTTAGAATCTGTTCATGTCAGTGATTATTCGTTGAAGATTGAGTAAAATTTGATAGCATGTGCTGAGTTCATCGATGATATTTTTTTTACTGTTTAATTACTTTTTGGAGTATCTAGTTTGATTTATTATCTAAGTAAAAACCGTATTATTATTAGTTGAATAGGACATGATACACGGCAGATTTTGCTACCAACAGCGGTATTGCTACGGTTTTTAATGAGTTTATGACTAGAGAAAGCAACATTTGATTTATCGCTTTGCGAGTTTTCTCAAAAAAAAGTATTGGAACTATAAAGGCGATCGCACTCGGTTTGTAAAAAAATTTATGTAAATCCACTCAATTGGATAACTTTTAAAACTTTTTTTTGGCAGATATTCTGCGTAAAGTAAGAAAAAACGAGAATCCCGGTAACTTTTACGAAACCGGGATTCTGAACAGTAGCTTATATGCATTGAAGAACAGTCATCTTGTGTTCGGTTTTTACCGAATTGAATCAAGCAGGGATGTTCTTCTAGTCAAAAGTCCGAGTCATATTGCTCCTTGTTAAGAGACAAGAATAGGACACTTGTGTACTTTGGTTAAGACACCCCTTACCCCCTGCACTAATGCAGAGCAATTTGCTAAACAGCACCACTATTTCTATTAAACAGGACGGCTACCGTCTTGAAAATCAGTTTTAAATCGTACACTAAGCTCCAGTTTTTTTGATACTGCAAATCTAAGCGAATTACATCCTCAAAACTACGTACAGTAGAGCGCCCATTCACCTGCCATTCTCCTGTCATACCAGGTTTAACATCCAAACGTTGCCACTCCGGTACTTCATAGCGTTCCACCTCATCGGGTGTGGGTGGTCTAGTGCCAACTAAACTCATTTCTCCTTTCAGAACGTTCCAAAATTGGGGGAGTTCATCCAAACTGGTTCGGCGCAAAAAGCGCCCTACCCGTGTAATTCTAGGGTCGTTATCATTCTTAAAGAAAGCACCCTCGACTTGATTTTTAACTTGAGCCTTCTTCGCTTCTGCATCGACACACATCGAGCGGAATTTCCAAATCTGAAAACGTTTACCCATCCAAGCACAGCGGGTTTGCTTAAAGAAAATCGGACCGGGATCGTTGATTTGAATCGCAGTGGCTATAGGAATAAACAAAATTCCCGTAATTAGTAAACCTACTAATGACCCGATAATATCTATAACCCGTTTCATAGAAGAGCGTACCGAAGGATGAGTAGTGGGTAACTGCTGACCCAACTGACGGGGTTCTCTTGGCGGGGCGTCGCCAAGAGATTCAATCGAAAAAACCTGATCTAGTCCTGTAAGATTAAGCACTGCCATTACCTGAGGGGTAACATTCCGCAGTGTAAGAGAAATTCCTTTTTCCTGAGTGGTTTTGAAATTACTGACGAGGGCACCTAAACCACTACTGTCCATAAAAGTAGTTTGGTGAAAGTCAATAATTATTTGCTTTGTATTGGAATTTCCCTCGGTTAAATCTTGGCAGGTTTGCTTAAAGGTTACAGCCTCAAGCACGCTCAACCGTGCGGGTATCTGCACTATAGCCGTGTCGTTTAGGGAAGTAACCGAAAAATCTACCTCTTTGGGTTGGCTAGTCATGAAGCTCTGCACTTTCGTTGCCTTATAAATGTAATCTGCCAAACACTGTTTTGTCTGAGCAAATAACCGAACTATGGTGTTTAACCAATAGAAATCAAAGTTAATTGCTAGTAGCTTGGTGTGAAATTGAATATCGTCTGCGACGATTCACAATATAACAAGAAGCTAAAAAACATCCTTGTTGTTGTGTCGGCGCGACGAGTACGCGTTGCTATCATCGAATGACTGCTTAATACTGTTACACCAAACGCACGCCTGGTCGAGGTCTTCTCTGCCATTCAAGTAGAAGAACTGAATGTAGGAACACGTCAAATTTTTATTCGCTTTGGTTTTTGTGACTTGCGCTGTCACTTTTGGGACTTGCGCTCACACTTGGAATGCACCCTCTAGTTGTAGGATAGAGCGATCGCCTGGATTACGTGATTTTTAAATTTACTCGAATCGTTTCCCACTACCCATTTTAATCGAATGGGTTAAGCGGCAAAATGTACCTTGTCTACACGATAGCATTAGCAAGACTTGGGGCTAATCACTTCTTCATGCGCCATTTTGAAGATAATTTTTACCTCAAATCCGCTCCACCACTGGTTTACCTATATACCTGGAGACCGGTCTCCATCGCAAAGGAACAACTGGCAATGATTTTGCCCTAGTTAGATTCTGATTGTTTGTGATGTTGCGTTTTATTGCCTTCACAATCCCTCGTGGGTGCGGCGTTGTGCTTACTCAGCAGGCACACCCAGGCAAAGCACGAGGTTCATCTTCGCGCGATAAATAAATGGTATTAGTTGTTAACCACGTTTCTACTAACACCAAGCTGTTTTGTAAAGCTATCATTAAGTAAAAAATAAATTTGATGAATTTTTGGCATCAAAATCAGTACATACTTTGACGGTTATTCTGTTCTTAATACCAAAGTCAAATGCTGATAAAAATGATTATTTGCGTCTTAGCGGTGATTAAAGCAAAACAGGGGCGTATTAAGCTGTTGGGGATGGTCTGTGCAGCTAGTATTACGGGGTATGCAACATCTGCTTACGGTCTTTCTCTGACAATTGAGGAGTGAAAGTACGGATTTATTTTTTTCAGCGGTAAATAATGCCAATGTTAACCGTTTAGGATTTTTCTCGGTTCTGTACTACGATCGCTACCAAAACGTTTATCATGGTTTAAGCGATCGCAGTCCTGGTGGTGGTGTGATTGAGTACAATACGCGAGTTCAAAAATTTTCTCTCTTCTGTTGATGGAAACACGCTCCGCGATCGCTAACTTTAAACTATTAGACACTATTCTTTTCACCAAGGATGGTGAAAACTTCAGGGGAATGGGGAATGGGGCAAGAGAGGGAAAATTCCTCCAAGGAGTCCACGCCAGTCGCAGATAGCGCTCGTGACCTCCTTTGAGCGCGCTGGCTCCCCTTGTCCCCTGTCCTACATTCCTCCATCATCAATAGTCTTAGATTTGGCTTTTGCCTTATTAGCGCCGCGTTTTAGTGCAGAAAGGCGTCCTTCGTATTTAGAGCGATCGCGCTTGTTGGGAGTGCTGTCAATCAAAGTTTTTAAAGCGCTACCGAGACTTTTGTAAGCGTTGGGGAGACTATAACCAAAGCGAGTTGCCAGTGCGATCGCTTTTTCATCGGCGTCAATCAGTTGTCTTATTTGCTTTTCGCCATTATTCTTTTGATATAATCGCCAGCCAGAAACGCCACACAAAGCCATAGCTAACACCAGCAGCAATCCATCCTGCACCCACAATTCACCGACCGCACCTCCTAAACCAATCGCTAAAGCCGCCATTTCCCATCCATCTTTGGGAATCGTGTCATTCTGCACGCGGGCGACTTCGTGCCAAAAAAGTAGGTTACGCTGATCCATTGCGAGCGCATCCCATTTCACCAGGTCAATTTGGATTTCTACCTGGTCTTTGCCAATTTCTTCGCAGCGGACCAGCGGTGGATTAACCTCAGTTGTGCCTTCAACCGTTACCCAGCTCTGCAATTCTGGTGGTAGTAAGTTTTTCAACCGCCGAAGTTCACTCATTTCCGCTTTGGCAGAGGAGGTTGCATAGGATGTCATAAAATCCAGCCCTAGAAAAATTCAGTATATAGTGAGGGTATCATTTTGGAGTATAGCTATAAAGAGTGATAATTCGCCTCACTCATTAGGAAAACTTCCGCGTTTTTTCCGTGCTTCCATTGCTTTCTCCAGAAG
The DNA here is from genome assembly GCA_949127805.1 of Nostocales cyanobacterium PMM_0081. Taxonomy (GTDB): domain Bacteria; phylum Cyanobacteriota; class Cyanobacteriia; order Cyanobacteriales; family Nostocaceae; genus Hassallia. The sequence continues at coordinate 9,339 of CASBQC010000215.1, read as the reverse complement.
GTCTAGTAATCCTGGAGCTTCTTCTTGAATACTCAGCAATAGTCTTTCCCCAAGTTCCACATTACCAGGATCTTGTCCTGTTACCATCACCTCTAAGAGACGCGGGATGGCAACGCTATCGACAATTTGGATTAAACCACTCAGACAACGGTTAAATTGTTTTTCGGTAAGAATCGAGTCTTCTAGGGGAAACTCAATAATCGCCCGGATTTCGCCATCAGATGGATCATACTCCCATTGAAGCATTTTCGTTTCCCAAGAAATGGCAAGCATCGTTTGGAGGATAGCTGCTTTATAAGGATGGTCTTTGACTCCCTGAAGAACTTGAGGGGCAAATACCCGGAAAAATTTTCCCTCTTCATCCAGTTGGACAACAATCAGGAAATCTTCTATATTTTCAGCTTCCACACCTGTGATAATACGGTCTTCTTCGTCGTCGAAACGGTAATCCCAACCAAGTTTGTCTAGGTATTTGGCAATCTGTTGCAGATTAGCTCCCATAAAAGCCTCACAACGAACGGTGGAGCGGCTGTCACCAAACCTAGTTTAACTTGGCTTTGGTAACGCCATAACATCATAGGGGGAGGGAGAAAGGTAAAATGCTGCTTTTTAGGTTTGAGGAAGGGCGTTTGGAATCATGCGATCGCCATTATCTGTCCAATAACAGATTTAAGTAAGTTGTGGTTGTTACTTAAAATAGAACGACTTCTGTATAAATGAATATGTCTGACTATTCGACCATAACAGCAGCTATCATCCAGCAAGCTAAAAATCTTGAGAAAACTTTACCAATAAAAAATGAAGCTTGCCGCCCAAAATTCTTTTTTCACCCTGAACCTACTGCAAAAGTTATCCTTTTATTCCACGGATTTACAGCGGGTCCTTATCAGTTTGAACCGCTAGGAAAAGCGTTATTTGAAGCCGGTTATAATGTTTTAGTTCCATTGCAACCCGGTCATGGAGTCGCGGGAAAATGGGACAAGGATAATCCACCTCCCTTGCCAAGTGAAATCGAAATTTATCAACAATTTGCGCTTTCTTGGTTGGAAGTTGCCCAAAAGTTAGGAAATGAAGTAATAGTCGGCGGATTATCTACTGGAGGAAATTTAGCAGCTTGGTTAGCATTAGAACGTCCTCAACAAATTGAACGAAGTTTATTATTTGCGCCATCTCTTAGAAGTAATAATGCGATAGTAGATTTTTTAGTAGAAGTATTGCCTATTTATTACGAATGGCTAAATAAAGATAATTCCGGTAACTTTGGTTATGATGGCTTTTTGATTCCATCATTTAGAATATTTTTAGAAATGGGAAAAGAGATTCTTGAGCGCGTGGAAAAAGAGCCAACAGTGCCGATGTTTGTGGTTTATAGTGAAAGCGATCGCGCTATCAATCACCATGAAATAGAGATTTTATTTGAATCTGTATTAAAACAGCAGCCAAAGTCATGGTATCACCGCTTTGATAAAAGTTTAGAAATTCCCCACACGATGATGACTAAAGACGAGGGAAATAAATATCAAGACTTGCTAATTACTTTGGCTAAAGCTTATGTAGAGAGCGATATAACTTGGGATGAATTGATTAAAGTAGGTTATCAGATATTGCAAGGAAAAACTTTTGATGTTGCTGTGAATGAATTAGATTTAGTTGATCGAGTTACTCCAGATTTGTCAGTTTTGCTGGCAGTAATGGATGAGAAAATAATTATTGATAGTTATAAGTGAAAAAGTAGCAGGAGTGTATGCCAATGTACGCAAATCGCCCTCAGACTGGAAGTCTGGGGCTATACGAACAAAGTCCGCCTACGCGGACTTCATGGAACTTACGCAGGCGGGTTTGGTTTATTATGCTCTAGTGATTGATAAGATAATCCTTTAAGCAAAAGAAAAGATTTTTAAACTCTTGCTGGATCTGAGTTGTGATTTTCGCTGTTAGTAACAGTTTCTCCTAATGTTTCTCCAATTTCTTCGCCTATAGTCATTCCTGCTACACCACCCAAAAAATAACCCAATTTTTGAGAAATCAGTTCTAGTGTAGTATCTGCTACACCATCAATCAAACCATTGGATAAAAATTCTCCAATGCCAAGTCCAGCAGCGCCACCTAAAAAGCCACCGCAACAACCCCCAGCACTAGTAAATGCTACTTTCAATACGTTTTTAATAAGTTTTTTCCGAAGCTTTGGATTTAAGTTCATGGTAAATTACGAATCTGATTATTTAACTAAACAACGTTGTAATAGTTCCACTTTAATCCACAATATTTAATAAATAGTGAAGATCCTATGAAATAAGTAACAAATTATTTAAAGATAAGTGTGTTTTTTACCTTAGATTATATCCATCATGTTTGTACTAGTGTATGGAAAAAGGTGATCGCTCTCTTCTCTCTGCGTTCTCTGCGCCTCTGCGGTTCGTAAAAGATTTGGGCGATCGCTCTCTTCTTCCTCTTTGCATTCTTCTCCTCTCAAAGAAGGCAGTTCGTAAAAAATCCCAAAGCAAATTCATAAAATATCATTAATCCTCTGGAGGATGCCAACCAGCAAGCACCCAATAACTGCGAACTTCTAAGGCATCCGGATCATCACTTAAATGTAAAACTGCAACAGTTGCGCGACCAGTTGGTGTTTTCCTAACAATACGCAACCCATCTTCAGTCCAGCAAAAATGTTCAGACCAAACTTGGTTACGCGGGTTAAAAAGTTTTACCGTTTCCCTCGTCTCCAGGTCAATTCCTATAGTTTTATCGCTTTTGTAGCCATTACAAAGTGGGCAAGCTAACCATAAGTTCGATTCATCATTATTGCCACCTTTAGAAATCGGGATAATATGCTCAATTTCCAAACGTGCCATTACCAAACGCTGGGGACTTAAGCAATAGCCACAGCGGTTTTGAGCAGCAGTGCGGACACGACGGTCTATCGCTACAGGGATGTAACTTCGAGCCATTGCTGTTAAGTAAGAGCCGATTTCAAGCCACGTTCAACAGCTACTTTTAAGGCTCTGGCTTTACGTACCAAACCTTTTCGATAGACTTGCATCAGTTCATCTAATTGTCTAACTTCTGCTTCATTAAGCTGTCCCTCTTGGTTACGCGCTAAGAGATTACTAAAAATTTCTTGCTGCTCAGTTTCCATCTGTATATCGCACAGAGCCAAAAGCTGCTCATTAGGTAATGACTCTATAGGTAACTCAGTAATGGCGCGGTCAATCCATTCTAGTAATACATCTTCAAGTCGCCGATGTGTGAAAGCAGCGATTTCCTTTGCTCTTTGTGCCAGCGTCTCAGGAAGTTGAAGGGTGACAATTTCAGCCATTTGCTACCAGATAAGCCTTTTACTTTCGATTGTATCCAATTTTCATTATCAAGACGGAAAGTTATATTTTCTTTGCTCATACAACTCTTAACTATAGGAATACCCTACCTTTAGTATGGGTTGCAATGCAAGGCAATGCAATTTGACAAGAATATAGGTTAAAAAAAGCGGACTTCATGAAAACCGCCATCATTTTTAATTTTCACGCCAGGTAAAAATAATTTGCTCGTCAGCTTGCCTAAACTCAATATTAAACTTATCAAATACAACTTCCCGCCCCAGAAGCAATTGTTCTCCACCTGTGTTAGTTTGTAACCATGCCACAGGAGCAATCAAACTGCGTCCATCAATCGTCATTTCAACATTGCGTAAAACATATTCAACTCTTCCGCCGATGGTTTCTGCTAATAAAGCTGATTCTGCATCAGCTAAAGCATATCCTAAATCTTGACCAACTTTTAATGATATTAGACTCAGTTCAGCACCAGAGTCTACTAACATTGTTGTAGAAATATCTATATCTCTGTGCTTCAGTTTTACATGATAATTTGGCTGCCAATCATGCCGAGCAACTGCACGAAAACGAATTGGCAAAATTTGGATAGAAGCGGTGGTGCGGGGAACTAAGTAAATTGCAAATAGCTGCTCTGAAGCCTCTGCTAACTGTAAAAGTTCACGCAAGTTTTCACTATGAGCTATTAAGCCATTTGCATTGTAAGCAACATATTGATTTTTGTATAAATCTAACAACATTTGGCGGTTTTGGTTCAGCCAAATCAGCATCTCGCGGCTTTCATTTTGGGAAGGTGTTTTACTCATACTCATCTAAATCAACATAAATTAACCAATACCCATCCTATTGTAACTGTATCTAAATGCTTTCAAGTTTGGGCGATCGCTTTTATGAAACAGAGAATCACTGACTTGTTAGATACTAGCAGCACTTTGGGAATACTGAGTGAGGTGCAGGTAATTAGTGCGCTGCTGGTAATTTAGCAACTAGGAGAGGATTATGGACACAGTTACAGCAACATTTTCAATTCCTGAGTGGATTGAACAGGGGTTGAAAAGTCAAACCTACGAACGTGTTGGAGGTGTTATTCGTGATTCACAAACAAAGCACATAGTTGCTATGTTACGTGAAGCAGCACCTAATCTGACTCAAGCCTCAACAATACTTTCTCAATTTGGCTCAGTCGCAAGCATTCTCAATCTTGGTGTCTCCGTAATAGGATTTGCCTTAGTAATCAATCGCTTAGAGGAAATTGAACAGCGTCTCAAACTTGTAGAAAAAGACCTAAAGCAGCTTAATCGTAAATTTGACATTTCTGTATACGCTAATTTTCGTGCTGCTCTTGATTTAGCGCGTGATGCTTTTACAATGACTAAACCTGAAAATCGCGTCAACATGGCAAATTTAGCAATTAACAGATTTTTGGAAGCTCAACATACTTATGTTGGTTATCTTGAAATAGCATTAAAAGAAGATATTCAAGTTGCTGATGAGGATATTTCATCCTTGTTAATGTTTGTAATTAGACCGCGTTACTATGTTGCGGAGGAATATCTTTTGTCATTATTTTTAACGTATGTAGCTAGAGCGCGTTGCTATTTAGAACTAGAAGAAATTGAAACTGCACGTCGTTGTCTACAAGAAGGTGCAGAAGTTCTTCGTCCTTATATTGGACGGTTTAGCGGACATGTAATGGTATCCAATCAAAAATCTTATGAAAAAGCTCAACATAAAATGATGGGAGGGATGTTTCAAGAGAGCTTCCGACAGACATTTTTGCCCTTTTTGCCACCCTCAAATGATACCTTAGAATGCGTTGCCGAAGGCTTTCTAGCAATTAATCAACAACCTAAACGAGAACGTGCAGCAAACAAAAAAGCTATGTCCATGTGGGAAAACTATCGTCGTTTTGAAGGATATCAAGCAGAAGTACAAGTGATCGCCCAATTAAAAATCAGCTTTTACGAATGGCTTAAACTAACTCCATCTGATGCCAAACCCGACAGCGCCGAATTGATGTATATCATCCCCTCCAAACCTCTACAACTACAACTATCGAGTTGACACTTGGCTAATTCTCTATAAAAAGATGCAGTTGAGTCTTAGTGCTGAAAGCGATCGCTTGTTTCAATTGCAACTTTTTTCATATTCATCTATTTGTCGATATTTAGGAATAGATTTACCTGTTACCACAGAATAAAGAACATCTGGGTCTAAATCTGCGCCATTATCCCAGTGAATTGTCCCCCATTCAGGGTTAAGTTTAACTGTTCTAAAATAGTCTAAATCTTTTAAAGGTTCAAAAACTCCCGTAAATTCGATTAATTGGTTAACATTAACAATACCTTTTTGTCCATCTTCAAACTTTAGATAGAGTTGATAGTTATCTTGGGGGATAACTTCCATAATGTCTTTTAGCATAATTTACTCTAATGGTTCAATTTTTTCTAAGGGATTATTTTGTCTCTGCGTCCTCTGCTTGTTCTGCGGTTCGATAAAAAAAGGCGAACCCAAAGTTCGCCCTAACTTAACATAATCTCGCTCAATAAAAACCCTAAACCTTAGCGTCTTCCCTCACCAACTTATCCCAACCCAAATCTTTCAAATTATTATTCCGACGCAACGGACGAGTCACCAACTCCAAAATATCCCGCGCATTTGTAAAGCCGTGAATTTGAGCAAAAGTGAACTCTACAGACCACTTAGTATTAATCCCCCGTGCTTCCAACGGATTAGCATGAGCCATCCCAGTAATCACCAAATCAGGCTTAAGTTCATAAATCCGCTGAAGCTGATTGTAATTATCTGGCTTCTCAACAATAGAAGGCAGAGGTGAACCCATTTCCTGACAAGTTTTCTCCAATAAAATCAACTCAGCAGCTTGATAGCGCTTATCCATGTAGGGGATACCAATTTCTTGAACAGTCATCCCACAGCGCACCAGAAACCGCGCTAAAGAGACTTCCAGCAAGTTATCACCCATGAAAAATACAGACTTGCCGCGAATTAATTTTACATAATCTTCCAAACCTTCCCAAATTTGCGCTTCCCGCTCATCCAAACCTTTCGGGGTAATACCAAACACCGAGCAGATTTTCTCAATCCAAGCGCGGGTGCCATCGGGTCCAATCGGGAAAGGTGAGCCAATTAGCTTACATTTGCGGCGACGCATTAAAGTGGTAGCTGTGCGGCTGAGAAAAGGGTTGACACCAGAGACATAATACCCTTCTTCGAGTACAGGCAGTTCTGTAAAGCGCTTGGCAGGCAACCAACCGGAAACTTTTATACCTTGTCTTTTCAGTTCCAAAGTTAACTGGGTTACAACCGGATCGGGGAGAGAACCAAATAAAACCAAAGGTGGATGATCTACGTATTCAGATTCGTCTTGAGCTACTTCTTCTTTCTTCTTACCAAAGTTGAGTAATTTAGCGATCGCATTCCGCTCATTTTTCTCTGTTTCCGCCACGGGAACCTTATCAGGACAACGATTAGCCATCGCAGCTAAGACGGTATCTTCTCCTTGAGTAAAGGCGTAATCTAAACCGTTAGCACGCGCTACGACGATGGGGATACCAATTTCCGATTCTAGCTTGGGTGCCAAACCTTCCAAGTCAGTTTTGATGATTTCCGTGGTGCAAGTGCCAATCCAGACAATTACACTAGGATTGCGATCGCGTTTAATTTGCAAGCATAACCGCTTTAACTCTTCATAATCATTCAACTGTGCGGAAATATCTCCTTCTTCCAACTCAGCCATTGCATAGCGGGGTTCAGCAAAAATCATTACCCCCATCGCGTTTTGTAAGAAGTAGCCACAAGTCTTTGTCCCAATCACCAAAAAGAAACTATCTTCAATTTTTTGGTATAGCCATGCCACGCAGCTAATCGGGCAAAACGTATGATAATTACCAGTTTCACACTCAAAATTTAAAGCTGATGGTTCTTGAGTAGCAGTCATTTTATTATTTTCTCCCCGTGGTATTTAAAGTTGTAGAGACGCGATATATCGCGTCTTTACAACTTTGTAATTACGTGTTGGGGAAAAGGCGGGCAATTTCCGAGTCGTCAAAAATGCCAGATGGCAAATCTTCCCCTGAAGCTGATTTTTCTTCACTCCAGACATCAATCAACACGTCCCCAAACGCATTTTCGTCTGGTGTATCCAAATCATCCAGCATGTTTTGCCCCAAGTTAGCTGATGGTGCAGTTGCTGTGGAGATTTTGCTGTCATTATCCTTCAAGTCGTCATCAAAGGAAATATCGCCAAAATCATCAACAGATTCCATGTTGGGTGTTTGGTTTGAGTTTTGCCCATTACTGAAGGAAATATCGCCAAATCCAGTTTCAGTTACATTATGCACTGGTACTTCAGGGATTTTACCTATGGACATTTGGCTAAACTCATCTGGGATCAGCATTTCTTGATGAGAATCTACCATCACGAACTCGTGAATTATCGCCTCTTCCCCAAAGCCATTTTCATTGGGAATCGTCAAGGTTTCATCATGGGACTTTCCCTCCATGACTCCTTCTGATTCCATATATTCTTCTACTTTGGGCATGACGCGGTTGCCCAAAGCCATGTCAGGATCGAAATGTAAATCCAGCACTTCTATCAAAGTATCTGCGTCTGGATTCAATTTCGCAAAGGGCAGCATTAACTGCGCTAACTTTGGTTCCAGCGCGTTAACGACTCCCAGGATGAGGTAAGACGGGGGTCGCTTTCCACCATCGGGGGTGTAAACCGATTCCACCTGCATGTGGAGAGTAATCCAGTCACGATTCACCTGGAAAAATTGCAACCACTTTTGTTTTAAAGAATCTGTAAAGCTGTAAAAGAAAGCCATATTGTCCCCCATCCTGAGAAAATAGATGATTTATACAATCATCAAGTCTAATTGCTCTTCCGGATTAGTAACCTGGGGTTTACTCGGATTTAAGTAAAAATCAGACAACAAAGAGAACAATTCCCGGTCTGGGGTGTCGGTAGGTACAACACCTTCTGGACGGGCTAAAATTTGGTCGGCGATGCTGAGGTAGTAATCGCAAACGTAGTTCAGAGAAGGATCGTTCTCTGCCATTTCAAATAAAGTCTTGCCTTTGACGCGAGAAACACGGATGTCTTCTATCAAAGGTAATACTTCCAGTACTGGCATGGGTACTGTTTCTATGTATTTCTCGATCAAGTCGCGTTTGGAGGTGCGATTACCAATTAAACCAGCTAGACGCAATGGGTGAGTGCGTGCTTTTTCGCGTACTGAAGCGGCAATGCGATTTGCGGCAAATAAAGCATCAAAGCCATTGTCGGTAACAATCAAGCAGTAATCAGCATAGTTGAGAGGTGCTGCAAATCCACCACATACAACGTCACCGAGAACGTCAAATAAAATTATATCGTACTCATCAAAGGCGTTGAGTTCTTTGAGTAATTTCACGGTTTCGCCAACTACGTAACCGCCACATCCAGCACCAGCAGGCGGACCACCCGCTTCAACACAATCGACACCACCGTAGCCTTTATAGATTACATCTTCGGGCCAGACATCTTCGTAGTGATAGTCTTTTTCTTGCAGGGTGTCGATAATTGTCGGAATCAAAAACCCGGTCAAGGTAAAAGTACTATCGTGTTTTGGGTCACACCCTATTTGGAGAACTTTCTTCCCGCGTCTGGCTAGGGCTACGGAGATGTTACAGCTGGTTGTGGATTTACCGATACCACCTTTTCCGTAAACTGCTAATTTCACTTTTGTCTGCCTCTTATAGTTTCTTATCTAACTTCTTGGCTGAAACATTTGCCTTCACCTAGCCGCACAAGGCGCGATGTGTGAGGTCTTCGTCATTATTGTCTAAATCGAATGTAAAAGAAAGTGGCGGTGAATCTGTCATAGGGTTATATTAGACAGATTTGGTCTTAAGTAATTATATTTCGGTTTTAATTGCCTATAAAACTATACAAAGCCTTAAAAAAGTTAAATTTAATATTTTTGGTATCTAATTAATTAAAAAT
>CASBQC010000214.1 GCA_949127805.1 Nostocales cyanobacterium PMM_0081 | reverse complement strand
CATCGAGCAATTTGATAATAGCGATCGCATCCTGCTACCATTAAAATCTGTTTGAAAAGCTGCGGTGATTGCGGTAAAGCAAACCACTCACCAGCACTGACGCGACTGGGTAAGATGTAATCGCGTGCGCCTTCGGGGGTGGAACGAGTTAAGATGGGGGTTTCCACCTCGATGAAGTTTTCCACATCTTCGAGATAGCGACGCATAGTTTTGACAACTTGATGACGTAATTTTAAGTTATTCGCCATGCGATCGCGTCGCAAATCTAGATAACGATATTTCAGCCGCAAGTCTTCCCGCACATTCTCGCTGTCTGCGGTGGAAACTTGAAAAGGTAACTGTTTGCGAACTGCATTTAGCAATTCGATTTTATCAGCGTAGATTTCGACTTCGCCAGTGGGGATGCGGGTATTTAGCGATTCTTCGGGACGCTGCGTTACCCTGCCTGTGATTTGTACGACATATTCATTACGCAGAGCGTTAGCTGGTTCGTAAGAATCTGGGGTACGTTGGGGATCGCTGACAATTTGGACAATGCCAGAGCGATCGCGTAAATCTAAGAATATCACACCCCCATGATCGCGGCGACGGTCTACCCATCCGTTAATGGTGACAGTTTCTCCAATGTGTGAGGAACGGAGTGCGCCGCAATAGTGAGTTCGCATAGGTCTTAATACTTATTTCGGGAGCTAGATGGGCTAGTTTATCTCAAAGCTTTCCCATTATCTAGCATCAATAGTAATTGTAGTCATAAAGATGCAATAAGCAAATCGCCAAGTTAGCAGATGGAGATTAAAAACAGGGAAGTTGGCGAGTTTTTTGTTTTTATACTTAGTCGGGGAATCCCTTGTCTTAAGGCTGTGGACTCTGGAATACTATGTTTTGGTTTTTACAATACGTATGCTGTGTAACTCAACTCACAGAACACAAATTAACTGTTAATCACTATCTCCATAAAAATCTTCATCTAATAACTCTTCTAGAAGAAAAGGACAATCCAGAGGATATTCTTCTTCTTTATGTTTTCTAACTCCAAACTTAGCGTTTTTACTTTCTTTGATTGCCAATTTGCGAGCATCGGCATAAGCCTTAGAAATAACTTCAGTAATATAGTTTTTGAAAGAAGGATTTTCTTCTAAATCCTTTTTTACTCGAAACCGATGTTCTGTGACAGAACTATACCAGCTTTGTTTCATCATCTCAGGAGCATCAGATTGAACGGTTAACTTGAGTAAATGAGCAATCAGTATCGTTAAATTACTCATAAATGACCGTTTCTCTGCTTTTCCCATGTCTTCTAATTCTAAAAGCAAATGCTCCCAATCTATATCATGAAACCGATGTTCTTTAATCTGCTCAATAATGCTTTCTCGCCAAAGATTAAAATCTTGTTCATATTGATTGTTCATATAACAATCCTATCTGATTAAAAATTGAAAGGCTCAGATTCCCGACTTCTTAGAGCATGAATGAACAAGTCTAATTTATTACTAGCCCTGGCGACTAGAAGTCGCGGCTATACAGACAAAACCCACCTCCGTGGGTTAAAAAATCCTTGATTTTCTCTTAGTCCACGCAGGTGGACTTTGTTTGTGTAGTAGCGAATTTTATTCGCTTTTCAAACATCCTCTTAGAGAAGTCGGGAATCTTATTTTTCACGAATTGATCTACATACGCACGCATGGAATCAGGTAGAGAAATATTTATGCTGGTCATTGGCTTGGGTATTTTGGCTTCTCTACAATAATTATGGCAAGCTTTGCCATTTACTGTCATGAGTGTTAAATAGTGCGTAGACACAAATTGAGTGTTAGTGACTAATGTTGCAAGGTAGATCGCTCCCATAAGTTCGGGAACCGCTCCCATAAGTTCGGGAACCGCTCCCATATGTTCGGGAACCGCTCCCATAAGTTCGGGAGTCGCTCCCGTAAGTTCGGGAACCGCTCCCGTAAGTTCGGGAACCGCTACAGTTGCAATATTGATAACTACAGTTTAAGTATGGTTACACTGAGATATTGCACCAGTCTCAATAACCCGCCGGGGAATAAATTCCCCGGCTGATAGCTAAAGTCGTCTTTAGACGACTGAGTAAGAATTTTAGTCCATTTCAATGGACTTATGCTATCAGCAAAGGATTTTGATTTCCGGGCGGGTCTGGATGCGCTCTTAAGAATGGTGCAAGATGTTAGGTTACAGCAACTTCAATATTGCTGATGATAACTTACAGCATTCAAAGGTAAGGACGCACAGTTATGCTCTTATACCGCGTGTTGCATCCAAAATTTTTGTATTTTCTTTATTTTGCCAAAAACCGGAATATTGCCCAGCAAAGTTGTATAAAATATCAACTCGATGCCGATAAAGAAAAGATTCATAGTGATTTTACAAACAATTATCAAATAGCACTGCAAGCTGTAGAAGAAAAATATAAAGCACAATTACAAGCTAAAGATAATGAGATAGTCATCTATCGCCAACAAAGTGGAGAGATGACAGAGATTGTTAGATTATTAGCGAATAAACCTATAAATGTTCAAGTTGACAACAAAGTAGAGAATAAAAATATGACTAACAGCCAGCCGCAAAATCAATATTGGCAGCGTTGGCGGAGATTTTAATGCAACCGGAACAATTAATTTAGGTGAAATCAGCGGTACGGTGACAAACACCATCAACGAGTTACCAACATCACCCGAACCAGATAAACCGGGAATTAAGGAATTATTGACGCAATTGCAAACAGCAATTGAAGCTGATAAGAATTTAGACGAGGAAGATAAAGCTGAGGCTTTAGAACAAGTGAAGGCTTTAGCAGAAGCCGGGAAAAATCCCAAAGAAGGAGCGATGCAAAAAACAGCGAAAACGGCGATGAAGATTTTAAAAGGGACAATTTCTAGTTTACCCAGTGCGGCAACATTGGTTGAGGCGTCTGGTAAATTGTTGCCGCTGATTTCCGGTTTCCTAGGGTTGGGGTGAGGAAACAGAGACGCGATCGCATTTGTTAACGCATAAAGACGCGAGGAACCGGAGCGTCTCTACAATTCCCCCCATCTCCCCCACTCCTGTTTACGGACGAGGGGCGTTGAAGACATCCCAGGCGGCTTTCGCGGCATCTTCAAAGCGATCGCCTAATGTTGATACTTCTTTCCACAGCGTCTGCCAGTTTTTATCTGCTTCTTCTTGAATTGTTGCCCAAGAGCGTTCAATGCGATCGCGCTCAATTACTCTTTCACCTTCCACCGCTTCCCGCGCTCTACGTATCGCATTTAAATATGTCTCGCGGGTGAGAGTACCTGCTGATTCGGCTTCAGCTTGAGCGCGTCTTTTCAACGCTTCTATTAACTCTTTAGTTTCGTGTTTCAAATCATCCGTTTCACCAGCCATTTCTCTTTCTACCATTTCATTGGTTTGGGGGCTGACTTGAACAATTACTTCAATATTCTTGTTTGCATCTGACATGATTTTATCTCCTTTTCAAAGTTGAAATACTGGGCATAAAAAAGAAAGAATATCCCCCATTGTTGTACAGACGCGAGGAACATCGCGTCTCTCCCCCATCACGCTCTTTGCTAACGTTGATTTATCATACTTTATCCACAAGTATGCTTTGTTGATTTTTAAGTCTAGACAACAGCATCACTTAAGTCGTATTTTGATTGTATCCACCTTAATTTAGATTTATAGTGCAGAAAACCTATCACACAAGTACGGTTTTCCTACTTATGTCTGCAAATCTAATCTTGACTAACACTATAGTATTTAGTTTTTTTAACACTATATTTGTTATCAAAGCTACGTTAATAACAAATATAAAAAACGCATCTATCTGTGGTTGTAAATAAAAACAAAGATATCAAATGCATAAAAAGACACTTCCGCGCAATGTATGGGTGTTAGGGTTTGTTAGTCTGCTGACGGATATTAGCTCCGAGATGATCCACTCTTTATTGCCCTTGTTTCTAGTATCAGTTTTAGGGGCAAGTGTGTTGACTGTAGGTATTATTGAAGGCATTGCAGAGGCAACAGCTTCGGTTTTAAAAGTATTTTCTGGAGCTTTAAGTGATTATCTAGGACATCGCAAAGGGTTAGCGGTGTTTGGTTATGGATTATCGACCTTTGTAAAACCGCTTTTTGCGATCGCAACGAGTCCCACTGGAGTGTTAATTGCCCGTTTTGGCGATCGCTTAGGTAAAGGAATCAGAGTCGCTCCCCGTGATGCCTTAGTTGCCGATGCGACAACTCCCCAAGAGCGTGGTGCAGCTTACGGATTGCGTCAGTCTCTTGATACGATTGGAGCATTCACCGGACCTTTAGCTGCATTTGTTCTGATGGCAGCTTCGGGAAACAACTTCCGGCTTGTTTTTTGGTTAGCACTCATCCCTGGTTTTTTTGCCGTAGCTTTATTAGCAGTGGGGGTGCGTGAACCTAAAAAAAATCCATCGGTAAACCCCAAAACTAATCCTTTAAATTGGCAAGCTCTACGCAGTTTGGGTAGTGGATATTGGATACTTGTGGCAGTAGCACTGATATTCAACTTGGGTAACTCCAGCGAAGCTTTCTTACTGCTGCGAGCTGGGCAGGTAGGCATTGAAGCCTCACTTGTACCTTTAACATTGGTGGTGATGAATTTAGCTTATTCCCTCAGCGCTTATCCAGCCGGAATACTTAGCGATCGCTTCGGCAGATTTGGGCTATTGCTGGGTGGATTTATGTTGTATGCTTTGGTGTATTTAGGCTTCGCTTTTGTGCAGACACCTTGGCAAGTGTGGGTATTGTTTGCCTTTTATGGGCTGCACATGGGTATGAGTCAAGGAGTGTTATTAGCGTTAATTGCAGACAAAGTACCAACTAATCTACGCGGAACTGCGTTTGGATTTCTCAATTTAGCTGTGGGATTAGCGCTTTTACCCGCAAGTATTTTAGCAGGTTTACTTTGGCAAGCGTCTGGTTCGTGGGCAACTTTCATTGCTGGTAGTAGTTTTGCTGGTGTTGCGGTGTTGTTGCTGTTGACTCAGAGGAAAAAATATTCATGAATTGGAGACATTTATTGCAGCATATAGAAATGTTGGCAATAGCTCCAAGGTTGATACTAGAAGTATTTCAACAACCAGCAGTCCGCAATCCAATCGCGATTAGTTTAGGAGCGATCGCTGGTGCTTTAAGTCGATATTATCTAACTTTGTGGTTTAGCGATCGCTTTGGTGTCAGTTTTCCCTATGGAACCTTTTTTATCAATATCAGCGGTTGTTTTGCGATGGGATTCTTCACCACTTTCACCTTAAATCATGTGACAATTATCTCTGCCGAAGTGCGTTTGTTAACCGCAACCGGATTTTTAGGTGCTTACACAACTTTCTCAACTTACGGTTTGGATACAGTCGCTTTGTTGCGTAATAGCATCTTCACGGCAACTTTCTATTGGGCTGGCAGTGCAATACTGGGAATTATCAGCGTTCAGTTAGGTGTGATTTTAGCGCGATTGTGGAGGTAGCTAGGGGAGGAGTGGGGGAAGCGTGGTGTGTCCGTGGGGGGGAGACTAGATCGTGAATCAGAATACTGGCACTGCCAAAATTTCTATTATCATTCCGGTTCTGAATGAAGCGCAAAATATCTTTAGTGCGATCGCTTGTACTCAACCTAGTACAAATATAGAAGTTATTGTCGTAGATGGCGGTTCACAAGATGACACTAATAAAATTGCTGACTCTTTAAATGTAATAATTATTTCCTCTCCTCCCGGTCGGGCAGTGCAAATGAACAAAGGCGCTATGCTTGCAAGTGGCGATATTCTGCTATTTCTTCATGCAGATACACGGTTGCCGCCTGGGTTTGATGTGATGATTCGCACAAACCTACAAGAAACTCGCGCTGTCGCTGGTGCTTTTACCTTGCGAATCGATGCAGAAGTGGCAAGTCTGCGGTTGGTGGAATGGTCCGTGAACATGCGATCGCGTTTTTTACAAATGCCTTATGGCGACCAAGCAATTTTTTTAACCAAAGAGACATTTAACAAAATAGGCAATTTTCCGGAATTGCCCTTCATGGAAGACTTTGAAATCATGCGTCGTTTAAAACGCATCGGGCGTATTACTATTATCCCCGTGCCAGTTGTTACCTCAGCACGCCGATGGTTGCAAAAAGGAATTTGGAAAACCACACTAATTAATCAAATTGTAATTATTGCTTATTTATTAGGTGTACCACCGCAACAACTTGTTAACTGGTATCGACATAAAAAATTTAGGAAGATTTAAGCTACTTATCATTTAACTAGCATATCTTGGTGAGAAATAGCGATTAGAGATGATGAACTAATGAATGGGAAGTAAGCTTTTGAGCCTCAAAGGCTCAACTTCCACCCTCAAAGGCTCAAAGTTGAGTAACCTCTCCCTTTGAAAGAAGACCGCGCTGCTGACGCTCCTACGTCGCTACCGCTACGCTAACACCAACGCACTGCCTCCCCGATGCCCATTCCCAAAACAATAATAACTAGCCAAACTTATAAAAATGAATCAGCGCCGACTGAAATTTAAACTCAAACTATTACTATTAATGTGTCTGGTTCCCTGCTTAATAATAGCCGCCAAACACATCGACATTCACGGACTTTTACTGAGTTCAATTATGTGGGTTAAAAGTCTTGGCTTCTTCGGTCCCATTGCCTTCATAATCATTTATAACCTAGCAACATTACTTTTTATACCTGGTTCCCTACTGACACTAAAAGGTGGTTGTCTGTTTGGTGTATTTTGGGGGTCTATTTATGTCTTAATTGCAGCACTCTTAGGAGCAACCTTGGCATTTTTAATTGGACGCTATCTATCACGGGATTGGGTTTGCCGACAAATGGAAAAAAATCCGAAATTTCAAGCTATTGATCGAGCCGTTGCGAAAGAGGGTTGGAAAATTGTACTGCTGACTCGCTTATCTCCTGTGTTTCCATTCAATTTGTTAAATTATGCTTTTGGTGTTACACAAGTTTCTTTAAAAGATTATCTTTTAGGTTCCCTTGGCATCATTCCCGCTACTATCATGTATGTTTATCTCGGTTCTATTGCAGGCAACTTGGCAACAATGAACACTGCTAATCAACCAAGCAATCTGGAAACTCAAATTGGACAATGGGTAATGCAAGCAGTTGGCTTGATTGCCACCTTTGCTGTGACTATATATATTACAAAAATTGCTCAAAAAGCTTTAAATCAAAGTATGCTGACAGTAGATATGACGGATGAGACGGATAAGTTTCAGCGCTGAAGCGTTGACTACGTTAAATAATTTAAAAGCTATGAAAAACAAGTTTATAACAAAGGAAAGGTTTGTTAAGTTAAGTGTTTTAACTTTGGTTGCAGTTGGCATTAATTGCTTACTGAACATACAGCCTGCCTTAGCGCAACAATCTTTTAATCCCCAAGACGTTTTGAGA
This sequence comes from Nostocales cyanobacterium PMM_0081, assembly GCA_949127805.1. Classification (GTDB taxonomy): domain Bacteria; phylum Cyanobacteriota; class Cyanobacteriia; order Cyanobacteriales; family Nostocaceae; genus Hassallia. The sequence continues at coordinate 2,277 of CASBQC010000214.1, read as the reverse complement.
AATGCTTTGCAGTCCATTGATAACCTTGGTTCGGTGGGAGCATTTGCCTTTATTGGACTTTATATTATTGCTACTGTCGCTTTTTTACCAGGCTCAATTCTAACTTTAGGTGCTGGTGTTGTATTTGGTGTAGTTTGGGGTTCGCTCTACGTCTTCATCGGTGCTACTCTAGGAGCAACTGCCGCTTTTCTAGTCGGACGTTATTTAGCAAGAAGTTGGGTTGCCAGCAAAATTGAAGGTAACAAAAAATTCGCCGCTATTGATCGAGCAGTCGGCAAAGAAGGATTAAAAATAGTGCTTTTAACACGACTTTCCCCGGTGTTTCCCTTCAACTTATTAAACTACGCTTTTGGTATTACGGGAGTTTCTCTTAAAGATTACTTTATTGGCTCAGTCGGCATGATTCCGGGAACAATCATGTACGTTTATATTGGTTCTCTAGCTGGTACTCTTGCCAGAATCGGCACAGATCAACCTACTAACCCTACTGTACAATGGGCAATTCGCATCATTGGTTTTATTGCCACAGTTGCCGTAACAATTTATGTTACCCGCATCGCCAAAAAAGCCCTAGAACAAGAGGTTTTGTAGCATGTTTGAAAATTATTGGGCGAATATAATTCGCTACTACACAAACAAAGTCCACCTCCGTGGACTAAGAGTACTCCAAAAAAAATGTCCAATGACAGGCTTTGAATCATTTGTTTATTAAAACACTCTAAGAGAAAATCAAGGCTTTTTAACCCACGGAGGTAGGTTTTGTCTGTGTAGCAGCGACTTCAAGTCGCTAGGGCTTTTCTACGATTTACACCCTTCATCCTCAAAAAAGTAATCATGTCAAATTCAGAACTTCATCAAGTCACAATCCGCCCAATCGATGAGTATAATCAAACATTAGTTAAGAACGTACATCCAGCAAATTGGGTAAATCCTGAACCAGCCGATCGCTATGACTTAGTAGTAATTGGTGCTGGTACAGCCGGCTTAGTTGTAGCAGCAGGTGCAGCAGGTTTAGATTTAAATTTGAAAGTCGCATTAATTGAAAAGCATCTCATGGGTGGAGATTGTTTAAATGTTGGTTGCGTACCATCAAAATGTGTAATTAGATCATCGCGGTTGGTTGGGGAAATGTGGAATGCTCAAGAACTGGGAATTAATATTCCCAAACATATTGACATTGATTTCCCGGCAGTGATGGCACGAATGCGACGGGTGAGAGCAGGTATAAGTCATCACGATTCTGCGGAGCGTTTTCAAAAGCTGGGAGTTGATGTCTTCTTTGGTAGCGGTAAATTTGCCAGTAACAATACCGTGGAAGTTGACGGCAAAATTCTCAAGTTTAAAAAAGCTGTAATTGCAACGGGAGCAAGAGCGGTACGTCCTGCAATTAGAGGTATTGAAGAAGCGGGTTATTTGACTAATGAAACAGTTTTTTCTCTCATCCAACGACCAGAACGTTTAGCGGTGATTGGTGGTGGTCCGATTGGTTGCGAAATGGCACAGGCTTTTCGACGTTTGGGTTGTGAAGTAACGCTTTTGCATAGGGGTTCGCACATCTTAAATAAAGAGGATACTGATGCAGCGAAAATTCTCAAACAAGTTTTCAAGAAAGAAGGGATTCGCTTAGTTTTAAATTGCCAGTTAGAAGAAGTGGCAACTGTTAGTGATGGAAAGCGGCTTTACTTTTCTTCTAAAGGTCATCGAGATTCGGTGACTGTAGATGAAATTTTAGTTGGTGCGGGACGCGCTCCAAATGTGGAAGGATTAAATTTAGAAGCAGTTGGGGTAGAATACGACTCTACTCAAGGTGTAAAGGTGAATAATTACCTACAGACGACGAATCGTCGTATTTATGCAGCGGGGGATATCTGCATGAATTGGAAGTTCACCCATGCGGCAGATGCGGCAGCGCGAATTGTTATAAAAAATACGCTGTTTTCGCCTTTTGGTTTGGGACGCTCTAAACTTAGCAGTCTGGTGATGCCTTGGGTGACATATACTAACCCTGAAATTGCTCATGTAGGAATGTATGAAAAAGAAGCCCAGGAAATGGGTTGGGATGTGGAGACAATAAATATTCCTTTGAGTAGTGTAGATCGAGCGATCGCTGACGGTGAGGAGTTAGGTTTTGTGAAAATTCATCACAAAAAAGGTTCGGATGAAATTATTGGTGCAACTATTGTTGCTGCTCATGCAGGTGAGATGATTTCGGAAATAACTACAGCGATCGCTAATAAAATCGGTTTGAGTAAATTAAGCAGCGTAATTCATCCTTAT
>CASBQC010000213.1 GCA_949127805.1 Nostocales cyanobacterium PMM_0081 | reverse complement strand
GTATTCAATCAAGAGTCAAGAGTCAAGAGTCAAGAGTCAAGAGTCAAGAGTCAAGAGTCAAGAGTCAAGAGTCAAGAGTCAAGAGTCATTAGTGCCCTTGTCTTCAATAGTCCCCCCTTCTCTTCAACTTTTTGCCCCGCTAGTATCGTCAGAAATTTGCAACCCTCGGATCAATTCTCGAATTACATCAGTTGCTGGTCTACCTGTCTGCTGACAATATTTTTCTAGTTTTTCTGCTTCTTGTGTTGCAAGATTTACAGTAATACGTTTCACAGCCCACTTTTTATTAGTCATTATCATCTTATTTGCTGTACATTAACATCATCAAAGAAGTCTAACTCTAGGAGATGAAAGTGATAAGAATATCAGAGTTGTTGTCATGAAACAAGCAGTGCCACTAAAACGAAAAATGCTAGTTTTGTCATAAAATTCCTCATTTTCTAATAAAATATAAAAACGAAAATTTAATTGTTGGTGTTGTGACACGACATACAGCGCACAATGGTTGGAAAATGAAATGCAATCAGTGAGAGAATCACTTCAGTCATAATGTAAAATTTTGTAGATTAAGTTGAGATACCTTGTGTTAGCTAAATAACGCTTGCCAAAATTCGTCATCAACATTGTCTGATTTTTTATCCAGATCGAGTTCACCAAACACTTCTGGAGAAAACATCTGCCACAAAACCTGAAAATATGGCAGTAAGGTGTTAGCAAGTTTTGGAGTCAAGCTAGAGCGAATTTCCTGTCCCAACAAGTGCAGAAGAACGCGAATAAGTTCCCACTGTACTTTTAATGTGGGATAAAGCATGACACACAATGGAAATAATTCTTGTTGAATCGCGGATATATCTTTTTCTAAAGCACATACCCAAAGGTAGACTTGAAACATTTCTATATCTCGAATACTAGAAGTTTTCACTACAGAGTCAGTCAACAAACCTGTAGAAGTTCGATAGTTTCGATAGATTTTCACTATCTTTTGGAAAATATTTTTGGCAATTTGTGTGCTATGAGGCAATAGTTGTTGTACTGCTGACAGAGCATGAGAGTCATGTTGAGCCGCTGCTGCGTAAGCGCGTTGCAGTGGCATATACAAGCGCTCGTCAATGACTTTAAAGTATGCACCAACAAGCCTAGACGCGTAGCGGCTTCTCGTCAGACATCGCTCTACAGGGTAAAGTGGTTCTAAAAGCATCTGGCTAGTGGAATGAAATTGCATATTCACAAAGCCAATAACTCTGGGATCGTCTTTGGTATATTTGTGCCGCATAGCCCCAACATTTGTACTTATTCCTGATGCTAACTGACTAGGTGCTACCTTCCATGTGTAAATTAAGAGTGCATTTTCATCAAGTGACTCACCTTCATGTGCCAGTTTTATTGCCGTAGATAGTTGCCGCAATGGTGCTTGTTTAGTATAAACATCCAAAGCTGTTTGATAAATATTAAAAGAATCAGCCGCAATTTCCATTCGTATTAATTAAATTGGATTTAATGTTATGGCGTTTAACTTCCGCTGCTAAAAGCGCCTCAGTTTTATTCCAAGCTTTTGCACTAACGCTGCGTAGAGATTCCATTAATTTGTAAGCTGTTTTTTCTCGTCCCGTTTGCGAGACACCTTCTATTAAACTCACCGTGTCAGTGGCTTGTTTCTCGTCTTCATCAACTTGGAGGTTTTGCAAATACTTTTTAGCCCATTGTTGCGCTAAAGATTCGACACCTCCGTTGTTTTCTTTTCCTAAAATTGGCTTAAAATTACTGCCAAAATTTTCTTGAGGTAGACCCATAATGTGTTTTTACTTTTTCAGACAAAAAGCATTGTTAGATACATCTTTTTTGTTTGTTTGTTCATTATAGCTATTCTGTATGAGCTTTAAGTAATCTTTATTCAAAGCATACGTAATGTTCTTTTTTGTTATTTATAAAAGAAATACAAAGCAAAAGATTGGAGCCTAAAGTTTTGATTAATTCTATTGACAAATAAATAAATACTTATTAAAACAGTTGCCAAATAAAAATAGGACTTACGCATTTAAATGGAGTTTTCTCCGCCGCGTAAATCCTATACAAGTATGGTGTCTACACCAATCTACTATTTTTTTACTTTTTTCAAGGAAAACAAGTTCACGTTTGATGCTACCAGGCTTTATGTAAATTGAGACCCTATTGCTATTGATACATTAAGAGAGATTATCAAGCGTGATTTTACGTAGACAAGACTTCGCTAAGTAGGAGTGAAAAACTAATTTACTAAGTCCGGAAAAACTGACTGCACCGCAGGATGGACTAAGCGATGATTTTGTACATTTACACCTTTGGCTAATGCTGGGTTAATTTCTAAGGCTTTGGTTCCGAGATTTGCTAACTCGACAACGTATGGTAAAGTACTGTTGTTGAGAGCTTGAGTTGCTGTCCAAGGTACTGCCCCTGGCATATTGGGAACGCCATAATGCACGACATCTTCTTCGAGATATGTCGGGTTAGTGTGGGATGTGGGATGTAGAGTTTCTACGCAACCGCCTTGATCCACGGCAACATCGATAATTACAGAACCAGGACGCATTTGTTTAACTAAGTAACGCTTGACTAAAATCGGTGCCCTACGTCCGGGAATTAAAACTGCACCAATGAGCAAGTCGGCTTCTTGAACTGCGGTTTCGATGTGGGCAGAGTTACTGTAGATGAGTTCGACTCTAGAGCCAAATAAAGTTTCTAAGTAAGATAAACGCTCAACATTAAGATCTAAAATCTGGACAGCAGCACCCATACCGACAGCAATTTTCGCGGCTTCTGTGCCAACGACACCACCGCCTAAAATTACTACTTTACCTGGTTTGACGCCGGGAACACCGCCTAAAAGAACACCTCTACCACCTTGCTGACGTTCGAGGAACCTTGCGCCAAATTGTATTGATAAACGACCGGCAATAATGCTCATGGGAGAGAGCAAAGGTAATTTGTTCGCACCAGGTTGTTCTACAGTTTCGTAGGCGATCGCACATGTGCCACAATCTATTAAATGTTCGGTCAATTTGCGATCGGCTGCTAAATGTAAATAAGTAAACAGTAACTGCTCTTTTTGTAAAAATTTGTACTCTGATGTCAGTGGTTCTTTTACCTTGACAACTAAATCCCGATTCCAAGCAGCATCCGGTGTAGAGACAATTTCTGCCCCAACACTTTTATAATCATCATCTGAAAATCCAGCACCAGTACCAGCCTGTGTTTCTACAAAGATGTTGTGACCATTTTCCCGCAACACTCGCACGCTAGAAGGACTCAACCCTACCCGAAACTCTTGATCTTTACTTTCTTTCGGAACACCAACTTCCATTTACTGCCTCTGATTTATTTTTTGTTTAACTTTATACTGCCAGTTTCTAGGTTGCTACTTCCGTATTAGAGATAGCTAATTATTTATTGCCCTAGCTGTGTTATCCTCATCTGCCCGATGCTTGAATTGCCCTTGACTATTGCTCCAGTATTCTTAAAATATATAAAGAATAATTAAAAAATGTTACGCCAGGGCAATAATGCGGAAATTTTTCCGGATTTTTGGCATTTAGTGCTTAAATGCCCTTTCATTTCCGTTGTTCCGACTTCATCAATGTCAAGTTCAGTTTGCCAAAAATAGGAGTTCTTTATGATGACACAACCACAACCCACCGTTACGCCCAAATTAGAAGAGCCGAAATTTGGCTTTAATGAATACGCTGAACGCTTGAATGGTCGAGCTGCGATGATTGGTTTTATCTTGATGGTGGTGATTGAGTGCTTCACTAACCAAGGAGTGCTATCATGGCTCGGTCTAAGATAGAGCTGCGATCGCACAAACACCATTAGTTCTGCTTGCTGACTTGTCAAAAGCTGTAAGCGTGAGTAGTTGAAATTTTAACCAGTTGCTACTAACTGGTTAAAATCACCGTAATTGCATACCTTGCACCACAAATCGTTTAAGGCTGCTCAACGGTACAGCACACGCTTTGAGTGTAAGTGTTATCCTAGACTTGCAACTATATGATCCAAGCTGCTTAATTTCTACACTTCTCTCCCCCTACTAAAAGATAATTATAATTTCTTAGTGGCTCTGATTAAAAATACCTTCTTCCGGTGAGGTATTATCGGTAAATTTACCCCTATTTTGTGAACAAAAACCAATCAAGCAAAAGATGAATGCTGTATTACCTCGTTTTTTGAAGTCAGCGTACCGTAGAGAACCATTAGTTAGTGCATTGATGACGATGGGCATTGTCGAGGCGCTGATTGGTGGATTTGACGATAGCTGGTCGTTATTCGCTTTTGGTTTAGGAACTGCGGGTATAACCCTTGCATGGCGCTGGTGGCGCATCCAGCAGAGTCGCCCTTTACCAGAAGAGCCTGTGGTGCAACATTATTTGCCCTCTCGCTCGTCTAGCTCTGCCTTACCGCTGCTAACTGTTTCTAAGAAAAAACCATCCCTGTAAAGACGCGAAATTTCGCGTCTCTACAAAAGTGAGGTAGAGACGTTCCGGCGGAACGTCTCCTAACTTATAATTTATAACGCTCCACTAGGAAGCTTTAAAAAGCTGAGTTTCCCGCATCCCGATATTTTTTATGAAAAAGTGAGGAAAAAGAGTGAGGAGTAAGGGAAAAAGTCGGGGCTGTATTTTCATTCGCCCGTATATTATTTTTGCATTTGCTACAGTTGTTGCCCTTCCTGTTACGTTCTGGGAAGGGTTTTGTGTTCGTGCGGCTGATGCTAATGTTGAGGTAATACCATCCCAAGCTCCTCAAAGCTTTGCCAATCCACAGTTGCTTTATAGTTTTAATGGACATGCGGGAACGATTAAATCTTTAGCCTTCAGTCCAGATAGCAACATTCTGGTGAGTGGGGGTGCTGAAAATGAAGGTGTAATTCGTTTGTGGAATACTAAGACTGGTAAAAGGGTGGGGACTATTCGCAAAGCCCACAAAACAGCTGTGGAATCTTTGCTGGTTTCACCGGATGGTAAAACCTTAGTTAGTTGTGGTGCTGACAACATTATTAATCTTTGGAACCTAAAAAAGAATTACTTTATCCGCTCTTTTGTCGGGCATAGCAGTAGTATATTGTCTTTAGCTGTGTCGCCTAATAGTAAAATTCTTGTTAGCGGTGCTTTAGATGGGATTCGCATGTGGGATTTATTACAGCAGCGCCCTCTAGCTACTCTGGTACAGTTTGATAATGCGATTTTTACTCTGGCGATAAGTCCTGATGGTCAGATGCTTGCTAGCGGTGATAATAAAGGTGTAATTAAACTGTGGGATTTGAGTACTGGTAAGTTAATCCGTGAATTTACAGCGCATTCTAATACAGTCAGTGCGGTAGCTTTTACACCAGACGGGAAAACTTTAGTTAGTGGTAGCCGCGATCGCACGATTAAACTTTGGAATTTGAACAGTGGAAAACTGAGTAAAACTCTTACAGGACATGATAACTGGGTGAATGCGATCGCTATCAATTCAGATGGACAAACCTTAGCTAGTGCTGGTAGAGATGGAATTAAAGTGTGGAATTTGACTACAGGCAAGTTAATAAAGACACTTTACGGGCATTCAGATTGGGTGAGTGCGATCGCTTTTAGTCCTGATGGAAAAATGCTGGCTAGCGGTGGTTTTGATAAAAAAGTTAAGCTTTGGCAAAGTCAGTAAATTAGAATATGTCTTAGACCGAATCTACTTAGTACAGCTTTGCATAAGTTCGTAGCGTTTTTAAACGCAAAGTAACGCAAAGGTAAACGCAGAGTAACGCAGAGTTTTTGTGATAAATTTTCGTTATGAACTTATGGAATATTGTACTTAGCTTGATTTATCTTCTGTTTTAATATCGCTTCCACCTCACCTTCGGGATCGGCAAGGTCGAAAGGGTAAGGCTGATAGCTGGCATTTGGATCGCGACGACTGATTAGTACTTCCAACGCTGCCCGGAATGCTTTCTCATCATTTCTATGTTCTGAAAGATATTGTTTCAGAGCATTATTTGTCATTTGGTGTAGGTTCTGTGTCATAAAACCAAATCCCAATCTCCATTTTATTTTATAAAGTTTAAATAAATAAAAAACCCCTAAAGGGGGGTTTTCACTTATAGGCTCAATATAAATTGATACTTAAAGCAGATATATCAATCCGAAAAGGATAATCCAAATCACGTCAACGAAGTGCCAGTAAATTTCGGCGGCTTCGATGCCAAAGTGCTTTTCGCTATTGTAGTGATCCTTGGTGCGCGATCGCCACAATACCGCAAGAATTGCGACAACACCGATAGTAACGTGCAATCCGTGGAAACCAGTCAAAACGTAAAATGCACTGGCAAACAAATTCGTAGTTAAACCAAATTCCAGATGGGTATATTCATATACCTGACCTAGTAAAAAAGTAATACCCATTGCCGCAGTTATTGCCAACCAAATTCGCATACCCCGCGCATCGTTCTTTTTAATAGCGGTGTCAGCATTATGCATAACAAAACTGCTAGCAATCAGATTGACAGTGTTGACTGCGGGGAGCAACAATTCTAATTCTGGCGTGCCTTCTGGGGGCCACACAGGTAAAGTAGCACGGAAAACGAGATAAGCTCCAAACAGTCCGATAAAAATCATCCCCTCAGCGATGAGGAAGACAATTAGACCAAATATGCGATGGTCTGGATGTTCTTCGTGATGAGCCTCTGTTGTCGCTGCGTGGTGATGATTGAGATCTGTTTTAGCTGGGTCAATAGTTTGACTTTGCATGAATCTTCTAAAGGATAAAGTATTAAGGATGAAGTATGAAGGATAGCGTCTCCAAAGGAGAAGGATAGAGGATGAAGTATTATTTTTGGCGTTGCACCAATTGAGGTATGAATCCGCATGTAGAGACGTAGCACTGCTACGTCTTTTTGGTATTAGAATTCATACATGAAATCAGCAACGCCTTATTTTTCATACTTCATCCTTGAGCCTTCATCCTTTATTTGCGGTCTTCGGGATTTGCCGCAACCGTTGGATCTGGTTTAGCGCGTAATACAGAGTTAGGACCACCAGACAATATTGGATTAGGATCGTCTAGGGGTACACCTTGTTTCGCTTTTTCCAAACCGTAATCGTAGGGACCGGTAGCCAATACTGGGAGTTTGTCAAAATTCTCGATCGCTGGCGGTGAGGTAGTCATCCACTCTAAAGTAAGAGCATCCCAAGGATTGTTACCTGCTTTGGGACCATACATCCAACTCCAAATCGCATTGATGATGAAGGGGAATGTGGAAACAGCTAGTATATAAGCACCGTAGGTGCAGATTTCATTCAGAGTTGTAAATTTGGGGTCATACTGGGCAACACGTCGGTTCATCCCCATCATTCCCAGCTTGTGCATGGGTAAGAATGCCATATTTAGACCGACGATAGTTAAGGCAAAGTGAACCTTACCCCAAAATTCGTTCATCATTCGTCCCGTCATTTTCGGGAACCAGTGGTACATGGCGGAATAAATGCCGAGAACGCTACCACCAAATAGCACGTAATGCAAGTGTGCTACGACAAAATAGGTGTCGTGGACGTGAATATCAAAAGGCACTGCCGCCAACATTACGCCACTGATCCCGCCAATTACAAAAGTGCCGACAAAGCCCATTGCAAACAACATGGCGCTTGTCAGGCGGATTTTGCCACCCCACATAGTTGCCAACCAGCTAAAAATTTTAATACCGGTGGGTACGGCGATGATCATGGTGGTGATCATAAAGAACATCCGCAACCAACCGGGAATACCGCTGGTGAACATGTGGTGTGCCCAGACAATTAGTCCCAAAAAGCTGATAGCGAGACTGGAGTAGGCGATCGCTTTATATCCAAAAATCGGCTTGCGGGAATTAACCGGAATCACTTCCGAAATCGCCCCAAAAAAGGGCAAAATCATGATGTAAACTGCTGGGTGCGAGTAAAACCAGAACATGTGCTGGTACACAACCGGATCGCCACCACCAGTCGGGTTAAAAAATGCTGTTCCGGCAATTAAGTCAAAAGACAACAAAATCAAGCCCGCTGCTAACACTGGTGTTGATACCAAAACCAGGGCTGAAGTAGAAAGCATTGCCCAGCAGAACAAGGGCATTTGGAAAAAACCCATACCGGGGGTACGCATCTTCAGCAAGGTGACAAGGAAATTAATTGCCCCCAAAATCGAAGATGTCCCCAGCAAAAGGACGCTCATAATCCATATTCCCTCACCCACTTGACCTGTAACCAAGCTCAAGGGAGGGTAGGAAGTCCAGCCGGCATCAGGTGCATCGCCTACCACTAAACTGCTGATTAGCAATATACCAGCTGGCGGAACCATCCAAAAAGCCACAGCATTCAAGCGGGGGAATGCCATATCTTTTGCCCCAATCATCAAGGGGATCAAGTAGTTAGCAAACCCCGCTCCCGCAGGCACAATCCACAAGAAAATCATGATCGTGGCGTGCAGCGTAAATAGGCTGTTGTATACTTCTGGCGTGACAAAATCGACTTCTGGCGTCCTCAGTTCCGTGCGAACTAAGTCAGCCATTACCCCACCGATGCAGTAAAAAACAAACGTAGTAACCAGGTATTGAATCCCAATTACCTTATGGTCGGTGTTAAAGCCGAAGTAGTCTTGCCATTTTCTTTCCCCTGGTTCCTCATTGAGGGCAGGGGTATTCGCAGTTTCCTGCAATTGTGCTTGTGTCATAAAAGTCCAAAATCAATAGTCCAAAGTCAATAGTCCAAAGTCAATAGTCCAAAGTCCAAAGTCGAAAGTCCAAAGTCCAAAGTTCAAAGTCCAAAGTCCAAAGTCGAAAATTCTTAACTATTGACTCTTGACCATTGACTCTTGACTCTTGACCATTGACTCTTGACTATTAACTAATGGTGAATTTGATGAAGTATTGCTGGTTCAATTCCCATTTCCTTGGTGTAAGGAGCGAGAAATTTATCTGGTGATATTTCCTCCGGATTGACAGCAATGGCTTGATTTAGTGTTTCAGTGCTGGCAACAAGCTGTTCTTGTATCCAGTTCTCAAAAGCTTCCTGCTTTTCCACAATAACTTGTGTTCTCATTGCACCGTGATAGGGACCACAAAGTTCAGCACAGATCAGGTCATAATTACCCTCTTTTTTCGGTGTAAAGCGAACTTCAGTTTGCCGACCGGGAATTATATCTTGTTTGAGGCGAAACTCTGGCACCCAGAAAGCGTGAATTACATCATTAGCACTCATGTTGAGTTCCACTTCGCGTCCGATGGGAACATGGAGTTCACCGGAGGTAACTTCAGTTTCTGGATAGGTAAAAATAAATGCGTATTGCATAGCCGTAACGTTCACTACCATTGCCGGTGGTTTGCCTTCTTTTCGCATTTGAGGAATTTGATCGGCATTGGGCACTGCTGCTGTCGCGGGGTCTTGCATTGCCTCATCAGATTTTTCCTGATTAAGGTTGGGTTCTGTGCTGGGCGGAGTGTCGTTTAGAGTTGCTGCCATCGCTGCCCCAGGCATTTTCATCGACTGCTGCTGTAGAGGGGCTTCGTGAGCGGCGTGGGGGTCAAAGCCGCCCATTTCGTTATACACATCGAAGCTGTAAACAGAAATACCGAGAACAATAATTGCTGGGATCGCCGTCCAAAGAATTTCTAAAGGTACGTTACCTTCGACGGGTGGTCCGTCTTCATTGTCGCCAGGACGACGACGGTATTTAATGGCAGTATAAATCAAAATACCCTCGACGAGCAAAAAGATACCCGTTGAGACGACCATCATTGTGTTAAACAGACCATCCATTAAATCGGCTTCGTCAGTTGCTGCTGTAGGCAACAGACCGTGATTTTGACCGTACCAGAGGCTGACCAGTGTCAGCAGGATGCCAATGAGTAACGTCCAGATTGAACTTGGAATTTTCACGGTTGATTAGAGTTAATGACTTTACTATTTAGGACGGAGCTACTTACTTACTTACTACGGTAGTCCAGGCTATAAGAGATTGAGTAGATTGGTCTGAAATTTTTATTAATTTTTTT
>CASBQC010000212.1 GCA_949127805.1 Nostocales cyanobacterium PMM_0081 | reverse complement strand
TTTGGGCATTTTCCCGCAAAGATTCTGGCTGGAACTTTAGCGTTTTGCCGTCACCCTCCCCGACGGCTTCTGTCGCGGTTCCCCCAGCGACTCAGATACAACCAAATGAAAACTCAAATTTAAACGTTGTCCCGTCGGTTCCACGGGAGACTGTAGATCAACCTACTTTAGTAAATCCCGCTCCATCTGCCGGATCGATTCCCACGCTTATTTTGCCATTTCCGGTTGCTCCAGCCGCACCACCACAGGTGCAATTGTCACCTTCTGCTAAGATTCAAGAACCATTTCGTGTGGTGACTCCCTCTGAGCAAAAGTCTACCATTCCACCACCAATTGCATTTAGCGATGTGCCTAATGACTTTTGGGCAAGTCGATTTATTAATGTTCTTTCTTCTCGTGGGATTATTAAAGGCTTTCCTGATTATTCTTTTAGACCAAATCAGCCTGTAACTCGTGCTGAATTTGCGGCGATATTAGAAGAAGCCTTCAATAATAAGCTTGCCAGGAATGCGATCGCTTTTAACGACATTCCATCACAATATTGGGCAATTCCTGCAATTAACCAAGCGATCGGCAGTGGATTTCTCAAAGGCTACCCTGACAAAACCTTCAAACCAGAGCAAAAAATTTCGCGAGTGCAAGTTTTAGTTGCCCTTGTCAGTGGATTGAATTTAAAAGAACCTACTTCTGGTGATAAAATTTTCAGCGTGTTCAAAGATGCCAAAGATATTCCTAACTACGCCATTGGCAAGACAGCGGCTGCTACCGCAAATAATCTTGTGGTAAACTATCCAGATGCAAACACTTTTGCTCCCAACAAAGAAGCTACCCGTGCTGAGGTAGCGGCGATGGTTCATCAAGCTTTGGTGCGAATGGGAAGGCTGCAACCAATTCAATCTGAAAATATTGTGCGATCGCAGCAGCCACTTTCTACGGGAGTATCACCGCAATAAGTTTTGTAATCTCACTATTGACATCCTCCCCGTAGCGATTACCACGATTACTCTGATGCGGCAAGCTTGACAATAGCCACCTACTTAGGTGCATCAGCTGTTAAACGCGCTGATGCACTTTATTACTCAATTTTTAGTCTCTACCGACAACTTGTGATTTGAGCGTTGTGATTTCACTAGTTAACTCTTGACGAGTTGAGGCTTTGAGTAAATAGCGGTAAACAAACCAGGTCGAGTATCCAATACCAATCAACTCAAAGGTAGGTGCTACTAAAGGAATATCATTCAAAGCATCCAATACTGCCAAGAGTACCTTGACGCTGACAATCGCTCCCAAAATTAAACCAATGCTAACTAGCGGCTGTTTATAGTCATTGAAGAAATTTCCTACGTATTCGGGCAGTGTTGCCAAAAATCGCGAAACTTGTTCTCCGTATTGTCGCAATTGATCCTGACTTTCCACCGTGGGCTGGATTTTGGTTATGGTTCCTGTTTGATTGTTGATATCTGTCATAGTTGCTTCTTTTGACTTGGTTTCCTTGTATTCCGGTTCTTGCATTTGGGCTTCCATAATTTTTACACTTGAGTGACTCTCATCCCGACAGTTACAACCAATCAGCACGACTGATCATAGAGTAGAAAAAAGTTTCGGTTTGCTATCATCACCATAATTGCGTATGTGCCACTACTTCATCGACTACAAGGTAGAAACCCAGTAGGAAGATATAAGTTAGAAAGCAGGTTTGGTGAGTTCAAAGTGAGGATTCTCAGTTGATTGCGTGGAAATGTAACTTGAATCCATTTGAAGGCAGTTATCCAACCGGAGTGTAAGTTAAGAGCGATCGCCCGTATGAAGGCTCTATAAGGGAGCATCGCGCTCAAATGAGTACAATCATGCGAAAATCAGTCCACCTCTTACTTATACAAGTCTAAATGCCGATTTTACATGATATTAAAGCTATCTTAAGCTATGAAGGTCAATTAACTCATTGGTCTTAATATAAATTACTTAATAAAAATTTTTATATCTTAACATTCTCTGGAGTTTTAGGCTTTTACGCAGTACAATTGTCTCCCTATTTGAAAAATAATATTTCTGATACTTTTTCCCACGAATCACAGCAAAAAAATAGACAGGTTTGGGAATAATGCTTGCAAACAACAAGTTACTTACCCCCAAAAACTGCCAGCCAGTAATTTATTTTGACCCTTTGGGTTCGACAGTGACACAAAGAAGGCGATCGCCTTCTTTGTGTCACCAAGCCTGATAGACTGGGACTGTCTCACATGCTAGGCAAATTCAACTTCTTAGCGCCAATCCGGAATCTGTGCATCTTCGCCCCCGATACCAATTCCTGTATAAAATATGTCAGCATCAGCAATGTTTAAATTGTTCATTGATGCCTGATACACATTAGAATCATGGATTGTCGCCTTAGTCAAATTTGCCGCATTCAGATTAGCTTGCTTAAAATCCACATTGGTGAGATAAGCTGAACTTAGGTTCGCACCACCCAAATTAGCACTAGTTAAATCAGCACCTTCAAGATTTGCACCTTTGAGGTTGGCACCAGATAGATTTGCACCTCTCAAGTCAGCACCAATCAAATGAGCACCACTGAGGTTGGCACCTGATAAATTGCACTTAACACATTCCCCAGTTGTAAGTAGTTTTTGTAAATCCTGCGGATTTTTAGCGTTAACTACACTATGAAAAAATAGGGGAGTTGCCAAGATTAAAGCTGCTAATAGCTTAAGTTTCATAATTCTTCCTCTTTGCAACATCAGTTGCATCCGTTCTGTTCCTCACAATTTCTATTATCTCACTAAATTTTTTGAGGGTACAGATTGACTACACAATTAATTTGTGATATATATCGGCTTTTACAACCATACATAAATGTTATAGATTCAATAGATAAAATTTTAGTAAATCCTCTTACTTTTTCAGATCCGGATGATTAGGGAAGGATATGAAATTTTTCATGTTAAATATTTTTAAGATTAGAGATTATTCAACATAATTTATCAAAAAATATTTCTGAGTATTTATTCTTAGGGAAATACGAAGCTTACTTATTTGCGGGTATTAATAGATGCAGGTAGAGAGAAGAAAATTCTCGTCTACCAATGTTAAGAAATCATCAAAATGTTATTGTTTTTTTAAATAGATATCTGTTGGAAAAGACGTAGAGACGT
>CASBQC010000211.1 GCA_949127805.1 Nostocales cyanobacterium PMM_0081 | reverse complement strand
GTCTAAGTAAAAGAAGAGAAAAATAACATGTCTCATTCTAACTTTCCTGAGTCCACTCTACCGGTTGAAACAGAACAGCTTATTGTTACTGATTCTAGTCCAACTCAACAAGAGCAACAACTTCCCCAACCACCGAAAAAGCGAAATTGGTTGATGATATTGGGAATTATGCTGATAATCTTGGGAGGTGCAGGTGTCGGTTGGCGCTGGTGGCACCGTGGCGATAATCCCACCCAAGCTGCTGGGGCAACTGCCAAAAAACCGATGGTAGTTCCGGTAAAGTTAGCGACTGTGGAAACTGGAACTATTAGAGAAAGTTCGCAATTTATCGGCACTTTAGAGGCTTCACGTTCAGTACCAATAAAGCCACGAATAGAAGGGCGAATTAGCCAGGTTGCGGTCAAAGAAGGCGATCGCATTAAACAAGGGCAAGTTATTATTACCTTGGAAAGCGATGATGTTAATGCCCAACTATTACAACAAAAAGCGGCACTAGAAAGAGCACAAGCAAATCTTGCCCAACTTAAAGCAGGTACTCGCAAAGAAGAAGTTGCCCAAGCTAGAGCGCAAGTTACTCAAGCTCAAGCAAAACTTCGAGATGCTCAATCGGGATCGCAACCGGCGGAAATTCAGCAGGCTGAAGCTCAAGTTAATTCGGCTCAGTCGGATCTCGAACTTGCACAATCAAGAGCAAAGCGATACGAAAAATTACAAAAAGATGGTGCAATCTCTCAAGATACTTTAGACGGCTATATTAAGGCACAACAAAGTGCTGATGCTGCACTTGTAGCAGCCAAAAAACGCTTAGAGCAACTCCGTCAAAGCAGAGGTTCTGATATCAACGAATTAGCCGGTGCTTTAGAACAACAAAAACAAAACTTAACCCAAAAACAGAACGGTTCCCGTCCCGAAGAAATCGCTCAAGCACGAGCGCAAGTAACTCAAGCAGCAGCTCAAGTTCAGGCAGCTCAAGTCCAACAGCAATACACTAAGGTAGTCGCTCCTTTTGCTGGTATTATCGGTGCCATCCCGGTCAAAGTAGGGGAGTATGTGGGCAAAGGAGATCATCTCACCACACTTACCAAAAATGACTCTTTGGAACTGAATATAAACATTCCTCTCAACCAAGCCAAACTCTTGCGCTTGGGCTTACCCGTGCAAATGCTCAATGCCCAAGGTAAAGTTACAGCAGGGGGTAAGTTGAGCTTTATTTCCCCAAATGCTAGTTCAGATTCCCAGACAGTTCTAGTTAAAGCTATTTTTACTAATTTTGGTGGGCAACTGATGAACCTTCAGTCAGTGCAAACCAGAGTGATTTGGGATCAGCGTCCAGGAATTTTAATTCCCGTTACAGCAGTATCTTATTTGGCAGGAAAGACTTTTGTTTTTGTGGCTGAACCTGAAGCAGAAACCCAAACCCTAGTAGCTAAACAAAAGCCAGTAAAGTTAGGTGCAATTGAAGGGAATAACTATCAACTTATTGAAGGATTAAAGCCTGGTGAAAAATTCGTTGTTTCTGGCATTCTTAGCTTAAGAAATGGTGCTGAGATCAAGCCTGCGCCAGAAGAAACGGCGAATCAAAGTGAATTAAAAACTAACAATTAAAAATGGAGAATTTATTTTTGATTCTTTTAGTACACCACCACACTAATTTTGATGGTTACGTAGTAAGCACGCTTCTTGCTTTTTTGAGCGATAAATCGCTCACTACAAGCCCGCGAAATTAATGGGGTGGACTACTAGTTGGCGGAAATAAAGCAACCATTTCAAATCGTTAAAAAGCCTGACTTATAAGCCTTTTGACTTTTGACTCTTGACTTTTGACTCTTGACTTTTGACTCTTGACTTTTGACTTTTGACTTATGTTTGTCAATACCTTTATCAGACGCCCAGTTTTAACGACTGTCTGTACAATTATTATTTTGCTGCTGGGAAGCATCTGTATTCCGATTTTGCCAATTTCCCAGCTACCAGACCTCGCTCCCGTCCAAATCACCGTTAGTTCCAACAATATTGGTGCAGATGCTCAAACAACCGAAAACACTGTTACTAACATTATTGAGCGACAAATTAACGGTGTTAAAGATGTTTCTTACATTTCTTCTAACACGGGTAATGACGGTACGAGCAATATAGTTGTTTCCTTTCCCACTAGTGTCAATTCTGATATTGCTCAAGTCAACGTTCAAAACAAAAAAGCGATCGCCGATCCGCAATTGCCAGATACTGTTAAACGAACGGGTGTCACCGTAGAAACAGCATCAAGCAGTCTCCTTTTGGTATACGGTTTCTACGCAGAGAATAATGAGTATGACAACATTTTTATCAGTAATTATGTTGACCAGCTTATTCTCGACCAGATTAAACGGGTTCCTGGTGTTGGAAGTGTCAGGGTTTTTGGGGAACGCAAATATGCAATGCGTCTTTGGCTCGATCCAAATAAACTAGCACAATATAAACTAACACCAGCAGATGTCACAACTGCCCTTCAAGAACAAAATATTCAAGTAGGTGCAGGATCAATTGGTAAAGAACCAGCACCAAAGAATCAAAGCTTTGAATTTGCTTTACGGGCAAGTAGCCGATTCAAAGATGTGGCTGAATTTGAAGATATGGTGCTCAAGGTGGGTCAAGTTGGTAATAATCCCGATACTGGCAGTGCTGTTAATACTAATTATACCACCAGTAGCAGCTTAGTTAAACTCAAAGATGTGGGTCGAGTTGAACTAGGAGCAGAGAATTATCTTGCTGATGCTAAATTCACCTTACCAGGAAGTAATCCCAAGCCCGCTGTCGGTTTGGGGATATATCAACTTCCGGGTAGTAATGCTTTAAAAGTTGCTCACGCTGTCGAGAGCCAAATCGAAGAGTTAGCAAAGAGTTTTCCACCCGGATTGAAGGGACAGGTCGCATTTGACACTACTCCCTTTGTGGAAATTTCCCTAGAAGAGGTGCTGCATACCCTAGTTGAAGCGATTATCTTAGTCGTCTTGGTCATCTTTGTTTTTTTGCAAGACTGGCGGACTACGATTATTCCTACGGTAGCGATTCCTGTTTCTCTGGTGGGGACATGTGCGGCTCTGTTGGTTTTAGGATTTCAGATTAATACACTAACTTTATTTGGTTTCGTTCTGGCGATCGGTATTGTCGTCGATGATGCGATTATTGTCGTGGAGGCAGTTGCAGTCAAGCTGGAACAGGGGATGAAGCCTCGTGAGGCAGCTATGGAAGCAATGAAGGAATTGACTGGGGCAATTATTGCCACCTCACTTGTACTGATGGCAGTGTTTCTTCCCGTCGCATTTGTTCCGGGAACCACTGGTATTGTTTACAAACAATTTGCCTTAACCGTTGCTTGCTCGATCGCTATCTCCACATTCAATGCCTTAACCTTCTCTCCAAGTATGGCAGCGATTTTGATGCGCCCAGCACAACCGGGATGGGGACCCTTAGGCTGGTTCTTTGGGCTGTTTAATCGCGGATTTGCCTGGTTTACGCGGCGATATGTGGGGTTTGTCAGCTTCCTCACTCATGTGAAGCCAATTGTCATAGGGGTTTTTATCGCTGGTTTAGTGGCAACGGTTTTCATGTATAAGGCAGTACCTACCGGCTTTATTCCTGAGGAGGATCAAGGTTACTTCTTTGTAATTGTTCAGGCTCCTGATGGAGTTTCTTTGAAGTACACCGAATCAATTATGGATCGGGTTGCCAAAGAAGTGACATCGGTTCCAGAGGTGAGAGCTACTTTTATGATCGCTGGCTTTGGTTTCGATGGAAATGCTTCTAATCTGGGCATTGCCTTTGCTAACTTGAAACCTTGGAAAGAGAGAACTGAAGAATCTCAATCTGTTTATGGAATACTTCAGAATTTAAATAAAAAGCTATCAACAATTACAGAAGCTAGAGTAATTGCGGTGAATGCTCCGCCGGTTCGCGGGTTGAGTAGTACGGGTGGTTTTGAGTTTATCATTCAAGACCGAACCGGGAGCGCTCCCATTGAAACCTTTGTTGAGAATGCCCAAAAGTTTATTGCAGCGGCAAACAAAAAACCTGTTCTCCAACGAGTCTTCACTCAGTTCACCGCAAATACTCCCCAATTTCAAATTCAGGTAAACCGCAACCAAGCTAAAGCTCTCAATGTAGATATCAATCAAATCTTTACCACGTTGCAAAGTTATTTAGGGTCACAATATGTGAATGACTTTGTGCAAGGACAGCGACAATATCGGGTATATATCCAGGCAGATGGAGTTTTTCGCTCTAATCCTGATGATATTGGTAAGCTGTATGTTCGCTCGAACAATGGGGTAATGATTCCGTTGAGCAATTTGGTGCAAATTACGCCCTTTGTCGGACCGAAAACCATCTCCCATTATAACTTGTATAGATCCATCAAAATTCAGGGTGCTCCGGCTCCTGGTGCGAGTTCTGGTGAAGCGATTAAAGCGATGGAGCAAGTAGCAGCTGAGGTTTTACCCGAAGGTTTTGGTTATGAATGGACGGGGACTTATTTGCAAGAAAAGACTTCTGGAGGAGCCACAGCGCTGATTTTCGCGATCGCAATTGTAATTGTCTTTCTGGTGCTGTCAGCTCAATATGAAAGCTACATTGACCCGATTATTATTTTGTTGACGGTTCCCCTAGCAATATTGGGAGCAATGACGGCAATTTGGCTGCGATCGAATGTGTTTATGGTCGGTAGCCTTTTTCCCAAAGTGGTGGATGATATCTATTGTCAGGTGGGTTTGGTGACTTTGATTGGTTTGTCAGCGAAGAACGCGATTTTAGTTGTGGAATTTGCCAATCAACTGCTTGAGGAGGGTATGAGCATCACACGAGCAGCAGTGAAAGCCGGGGAAGAACGCTTGCGACCCATCTTAATGACTTCTTTTGCAGCGCTGTTGGGATTTTTGCCCTTGGTTCTCTCTGAGGGGGCTGGAGCAAGTAGCCGTTGGTCTTTGGGGACAGCGCTGTTTGGGGGACTATTCCTGGCAACGTTCTTGAGTTTATTCTTGGTGCCAATTTTGTACATTTTGGTCAAGAGTACGGCTAAGGCAATATTTTCTCGCAAGCGTCCACCAGGAGGCTCCAACCCTCCGGATTCTCCAAATCACAATGGAGCATCAGGAGCCAGACGTGAAGCTTTACCTGCTGGCTCAATTAAGCCAGAGGCACAACTCAGGTCGCAACAGGATGGTAAAACGGCTTGATGACGAGTTCTCGTGATGATTTTTAGGCTATGTAGAGACGCGAAATTTCGCGTTTCTACATATTAGATATAGACTCAATTTAATTATGCGTTGCCCGAAACCCTTCTAGAGACGTTCCGCCGGAACGTCTCTACGTCTTTTCTGGAGATGTCTAAGTAGTTACGCAAAATTAAACATATATTTGTCATTGCGAATGGAGCGAAGCGGAATGACGCAATCGCAAGGGTTTGAGATTGCTTCACTTCGTTCGCAATGACATAAATATTTTTGCGTAACCACTTATGACACAATACCGTTCAGTTAAGCCCAAAATACGAGCGTAGAGACGCGAAATTTGAGCCAGCGCGTTGCGGAGGTTCCCTCCGTTGTAGCGACTGGCGTCGCGTCTCTACAGGTCTAAAATCAATACCAAGAATCCTTAACACCAAGCGTATTGGTCTATGACATACCTCCTAAGTAGGGTTTGCTGAATAAGTCTCCAGAGCGAATCTAGAAGCCACACAGCTTACAAAATGGTAGTTTCGTCGCTTAGTTTCCCAATTTTCCTGGCGATCGCCGACGAAAGTGCAAGGTTTTTGAACCTCTGGATGCTATAGTCTTGCACTTGTTTGGTGAAAAAAGGCTCAAAACCCTTACCTAGAATACAGTTCACTTTTATTCAGCAAGCCCTAAGTAAGTAGGTCAAATTAAATATAAAACCTCACCCGAAATCCCTCTCCTTACACTGCGTAGAGGGAAGCCGTAGGCAGGGTGAGGTTTTATCTTATATTTAATTGTGTCTACCTCCTAAATTTTTAAATCAGAATGGAGAATCTAATGTCTTTTAAAGTTAGTGGACGAGTTTACGAAACCGAAAGTGGTAATGGTATTCCTAACCTAATTATTGAAGCCTTTGACAAGGATGTTGTTAAGAACGATAAGTTAGGACAAGTGAAGACCAATAGCAATGGAACCTTTGAAATTACTTACTCCCAAGCAGATTTTCAAGGGAAATTCGAGAAATTTGAAGGCAATCCCGATTTATATATTGTGGTCAAAACGCCTGACCTGAGCAAAATTTTGTATAGCAGCGAGAAGAACATTCGTAATAATGCAAAGAATAATGAGCATTTTGATGTTGCAATTCCCAAAGCTACCTTACTTGCAAATCAAGAAAAGTCTTCAAAAGATAATAAGCAGTTATTAAAACTCCTCATCGGTATTGCCTGGATTGATGGGGTACTTGAACCAGGAGAACAAGCATTTTTGCAACGGATGATAAATGAGAAAGGACTGGCTGATGATCCGGAGATTAAATCCTTGTTATTAGTAGATAAGCCAGTACAGCCTGAAGAATGTTATAGCTGGTTACAAGCCTATTTAGGAAATAAAAGTGAAGACAAAGATTTTCAGGAGTTGTATGAAGCCCTTGAATCCTTGATGTATAGCGATGGTGCGTTGGATAGCCAGGAAAAGGAACTTTTAGCAGAGCTTGCAGCCACAGACGTAGCGATCGCCCAAAGTCGCCAACTTACTCTACAGCGCCGATTCATGAGCATGATGCTCGATAGCAAATTCCTGGCAGGCGTAGTTCAGATGGAGCGCTCATCAATAGTTAGTCAAACAGCAATCGGGACTGGCTATTATGCTCGCGTTCCTTATCAAGTCATAAGTCGTTTCAGTAGCACTGCGAGTACGAAAATTCTCGCGGACGATATGGCGAAGCTCTATTTAACTGACAACTTCGCCCCAGTAAAAAAAGAAATCACTGCGGACAACCTGACAGTAGAAGGCGAACTGCCCAAAGAACTAGAGGGGATGTTTCTCCGCAACGGTCCCAATCCGCAATTTAAGCCCATTGGACTCCATCACTGGTTAGATGGAGATGGAATGCTCCACTGTGTAGAGATTAGCAATGGCAAAGCTAGTTACCGCAACCGCTACATCCGCACAGATGGGTTTAAAGTCGAGCAAACTCAAGGCAAAGCAATTTGGCCAGGGCTGCTGAACCTGCCAAGGTTTGACACACCCTACGGCTTGATGATGAAGAATACCGCCAATACTTCATGTGTATTCCACGCTGGTAAATTGTTGGCTCTCTGGGAAGCTGGCGCACCCTATGAAATCCGGCTTCCAGATTTAGAAACAGTTGGTGTATATACCTTTAACGACAAAATAGCTTCTACCTTTACAGCGCACCCAAAAGTTGACCCAGTGACGGGTGAAATGATTGTGTTCGGCTTCGCACCTATTGCTCCGCCTTACCTGGAATATAGCGTCGTTTCCAAAGAAGGGGAATTAAAGCGAACCGTGCCTATTGACATACCAGCCCCGGTGATGATGCATGATTTTGCCATTACTGAACACTACACCATTTTCCTAGATATGCCGCTGACTTTCAAACCGATGCGAATCATGCAAGGTCAGCTACCCATTAAGTTTGAGCCTCAAAACCCCAGTCGTATTGGCATCCTACCGCGCAATGGCGATAATCGCACAATCCGCTGGTTTAAGGTTTCTGCCTGTATGCTCTACCATGTGGGTAATGCTTGGGAAGAAGGTGACGAATTGGTACTCTTGGCTACCCGAGCACCCGATACCTATCTATTTATTCCTCAAGAAGACAAAGGTGAAGGTGGGGAAACTGAGTTTGAAGACTTCAGGCTGTATCGCTATCGGATCAACCTAGCGACGGGTGTTGTCAAAGAAGAGGCTTTAGATAATGTTGCGACAGAATTTCCTCGCATCAACGATGATTTCACAGGTCGGAAAACACGTTATATGTATGCTTCACAGCAAGCTACCTACATGAGACCCAGACTATTATTGGATGGTTTGATTAAGTATGATTTGGAAACTGGTAGCTCCCAATTGCATGAATTTGGACGGGGACGCTTTGGCGGTGATAGTGCGTTTGCACCTCGACCTGGTGCTGCTGCTGAGGACGATGGTTGGTTGCTGACGATGGTCTGGGATGCGGTAGCCAAGCAGTCTGAGTTACTGATTATTGATGCCCAAAACTTCACATCTGAACCTGTAGCGCGGATACTTATGCCTCAGCGCGTTCCTTACGGTTTCCATGCTACCTGGATCTCGTCTCTTGCAATGGCTACTTAACGAAGTTAACGGTTCTACTATACAAAACTTGGCTAAACTTATCTAAGCTTCACCATTCAACTAAAGCAGGACTTATACCGTTTCACAAAAACCTTGATACAAATGCAGACCTGTAGAGACGCGAAATTTCGCGTCTCTACAAGATTTATATGTATCGCTATTAACGTGAAATGGTATTACGCAATCGTCACGGGAAAACAAGACTTTGAGATTGCTTCCTTGGGTCGCAATGACGTAAATGCGTAGTCCTTGCGTAAGTCCTATAATGTTAAAACGGACATGATATAAAATCATTCAAATTAAAGTTGCGGCATCAATTGGAGAGTGCCAATACCTAACTCTTTCGGGGAAAGCGATCGCCCTTCAAATAAAGCCATCATATCGCGCAACTGCGGATTTCCGCGAGAAGCTCCCGTCAGTCCTTTGGCAATAATCAAGCCACAGTAACCCTGAGTATTTTTACACC
>CASBQC010000210.1 GCA_949127805.1 Nostocales cyanobacterium PMM_0081 | reverse complement strand
CCCCCACTCCCCTCTCATCTCTAAAAAATGACAGTCTCCTCACCTCCCTCCCCTCGGCAACTCATTCCTCCAGAACCTCCAGCTTGGAAGAGATTCTTAAGTAATTTGTCTAGAATTCCTTGGACGTGGCGAATTACTGTAGCATACCTTAGCGTCATGTTGTTCGTGCCCATAGCTGCCATGTTCCTAAAAGCGGGTACGGAACCCCCGGCTAAGTTTTGGGAAATCGCGACTAGTCCGATCGCACTGGCAACTTATGATGTGACTTTTACCACGTCAGTAATTGCATCTCTGCTCAATGGAGTCTTTGGTACTCTCATTGCTTGGGTTTTAGTTCGCTATAAATTTCCCTTGAAACGGATTGTTGAAGCTTCAGTAGATTTACCCTTTGCGCTGCCGTCAGCGGTTGCGGGGTTAACTCTGGCAACTGTTTACAGTGATAATGGCTGGATTGGTTCGTTGCTCGCACCCTTAGGTATCAAAGTATCTTTCACTCGTCTGGGGGTAGCGATCGCAATGACGTATATCTCCCTGCCCTTTGTCGTGCGGACAGTGCAACCTGTACTTCAGGAAATGGAACGGGAAATTGAAGAAGCTGCTTGGAGTCTGGGGGCAACTCAATGGCAGACTTTCTCAAAGGTGATTTTTCCCCCTTTATTTCCGACCATTTTGACAGGTATTGCCTTGGGTTTCTCCCGTGCAGTTGGGGAGTATGGTTCCACGGTAATTATCGCTTCCAATACTCCCTTTAAAGATTTGATTGCACCTGTATTGATTTTCCAGCGATTAGAGCAGTATGACTATTCTGGGGCAACTGTAATTGGTACTGTGTTATTGCTGATTTCCTTGGTGTTGTTAATCGCAATTAATCTTTTACAAGCTTGGGCAAGAAGATATGACACAAAATGAAGCCTCTTTTCCACCTCGCATTCATTCAGGTGCCACAGATCCAAAGCCGGAAAAACCTGTGAAATCGAGGGATTGGGTTCCAGTAATTTTAATTGGGATAGCGATCGCCTATTTAGGTTTAGTTCTCTACATCCCTGCGGCTAACGTCTTTTTCCAAGCTTTCAAAAAAGGGTTTGGTCCATTTTTCTCTAACCTGACCCATCCTGCCTTTCTTCATGCAGCTTGGCTAACACTAATTCTGGCTGTAATTACTGTACCTTTAAATACAGTATTTGGTTTATGTGCAGCTTGGGCAATCACCCGTCATAAATTCCCCGGTCGTGCTTTCGTCCTCAGCATTATTGACCTGCCGTTTTCGATCTCCCCCGTTGTCGCGGGTTTGATGATTGTACTACTCTACGGGCGAAATGGATGGTTTGGCGGTTGGCTCCAGGCTCATGATATCAAGATTATCTTTGCCTTTCCCGGTATGGTGCTAGCTACAGCATTTGTTACCATGCCTTTTGTCGCTCGTGAAGTTATTCCCGTTTTAGAAGAATTCGGCAAAGACCAAGAAGAAGCAGCTAGAACATTAGGTGCAAAAGATTGGCAGATATTTTGGCGTGTAACTTTGCCAAGTATCCGCTGGGGCTTATTATATGGTGTAATTTTGACAAATGCCAGAGCAATGGGTGAATTCGGAGCAGTATCGGTAGTTTCCGGAAACATCGGTGGTAAGACTCAAAGTTTACCTTTATTTGTGGAAGACGCTTACAAGCAGTATGAAACTGAAGCTGCCTACTCTGCTGCTGTATTGTTAGCGTTGCTAGCAGTTGTCACCTTGGTTTTGAAGGAGATTCTTGAACGGAAAACCCGCATTAAAGATGTTGAATAGGATGTTAATGGTTAATTGGAAAATCCCTAACTCTTAACTCCGCACTTCCGCTCCTCGTAACTTTTAACCACTATGGCTAATGACATTGCGATCGCTCATAAACGGATTCGCTTAAGAATTCCTAAAGACTATCACTCTCAACCTGTGATTTCTCGCTTGGTATCTGATTATGGTTTGACTGTGAATATCACGGCTGCTGTTCTCGGTGCCAATGCTATTGGTGATGGTTGGTTTGACTTAGATTTACAAGGCACAATTGGACAAATTGATAGTGCTTTGAGTTATCTCCGTGACTTGGGTTTGCAAATCTGGGATAACAGCCAAACAGGTATTTGGTAAAGCAGGTTAATTACTGCTTATTTCAAACAAAATAAAATATTTAGGCAAAATAATGCCCTGAGACGGATTTCGCAAGCGATGCGGAACGCACTTGGGCATTTTTTTATTGTAATTTACGACACCCCACCTAATTACTATATATTCAGCACTATTGGGGCATTGTTTTTTAGTCGCTCTTGTGATATATTCCTTTACATTAACATTAATTACTGTAACTCGATAAGATTACCGTAGATTAATATCGCCAACAAAAGCAATTCATCATCGTGAAGGAGTGCAATGTTTTTCAGCAACTTAGAAAAACCCACCCCAGTCCACAGCCGAATTCGCATACCCCAGCGGTATAATAGGCAACCGATAATTTCTCGTCTTGTATCTCGCTATAACTTAACTGTTAATATTACCGCAGCATCGCTGACATCAGACAGTAACGATGATGGCTGGTTTGACCTAGAACTTTTAGGAAATCCCCCAGAATTGGCAAATAGCTTATCCTACCTGCATTCCTTGGGTGTGGATTTGATGCAACTAGCGATCGCAAATCAGATGAAATCAGGAAACACTCAGCCTTTCCCTAAGCTAACTCAAAGAGGATCTACACTTTCAACAACTCAGTTGAAACAAGAACGAATATACAATGCGATCGCTCAGACAAATAGAGTACGTTTGCAACTGTGCATCTTGAAAAACTATTATCATAAACCGATAATTTCCGAGTTGGTTTCTCATTATATGCTCACGGTCAACATCACCAGTGCGGTGCTAAATCCCGACATGCAAGATGATGGTTGGTTTGACTTAGATTTGTGGGGTAGACCGCAACAACTTCGCGCTAGTCTGAGTTACTTAGAAAAATTGGAGTTACCGCTTTGGTTAGTTTCAATTCCTGATAGCAATTAAATCAAAATAAATAACTTTCAGAAATAATGACAACTTTTAATAAATATCAACTAGCACTCTTAACCAGACCATCTTTGATTTCCCCAGTCTTGCAAAAAAATAATCTGACTAAAGTTCGCTTGCGCTTATACATTCCCCAATGCTATCAGCAAGAACCTGTGATTTCCCGGCTAATTTCTGCTCATGGTTTAGTTGTGAATATTACTAAGGCAATGTTAGGAGAAAATACAGATGAACATGGTTGTTTTGATTTAGAACTTCAAGGTACACCATCACAGATTAGCAGCGGTCTGACTTATTTAGAATCTCTAAATTTGACAATTAAAGGCAAGCCAAATGCTGATGGAGATAGCTGGTATTGCTGATTTGCAACTAGGGATTAAATTTAATTATGCGCTATCCAAACCCCAAGAGACGTAGCATTGCTACGTCTCTACATCTTTTTGACGACTATATCTATTAAATTTCATAGTGCCAAATCTCTTCTTCTCGCAGTACAATTCGATGTAGACTCAGACGGTGAATAAAGCCTTCCTGTTCTAATTGCCTGAGAATACGAGTGATTGTTACACGAGTTGAACCCAATAAATCGGCAATGTCTTCATGAGTCAGACGCATATCTATCAAACGTCCTTGTTCAACTTCACGACCAAACCTTTTAGATAACCATGTCAACAGCTTGATGAGCATAATATCAACTGTTTTATAACCACGAACAATCATCAATTCTTCAGCTTGTTGAATGTGTGCTAGCAATACGTCTGCAATTTGATCCCATCCTTGGAAATCAAAGATTGTCGCTTGCACTTTGGTAAGACACTCCATCTGATACGGTTCGACTTTTGACAAAGCTTTCCCAACAATATCTCCCGATCCCCACACTCCCAGAGTGACGCTCGTACCATCTTCCAGATAAGTAAATGTTCGTACAACTCCTATTTCAATTTTCCACAGAGTATGAGTATGTTGTGGCAGCAAGGAGCGACGGGAAAAAGCTTGAACAGTATTCTTACTTAAAGAATTTGGCGGGGCAGAGTATAAAGACATTATTGCAAAATATCCTATTATCCGATACATTAACCGTAGTATTAAAAATATATCAATTTCTGGAAGGATTTACTATGGGGATAGCGGTTGAGAATGTTTCCAAACACTATGGCTCATTCCATGCTGTGGATTCTGTGAGTTTGGAATTTAAAACTGGCTCTCTGGTAGCGCTTTTGGGTCCGTCTGGTTCGGGGAAATCAACCTTAATGCGGATAATTGCTGGACTAGAGACACCTAGTTCTGGTCAGGTCTGGATAGTTGGTGAAAATGCCACTCACAAGTCAGTGCAAGACCGTAATATTGGCTTTGTATTTCAGCATTATGCCTTATTTAAGCATCTGACAGTGCGGCAGAATATCGGTTTTGCTTTAGAACTCCGCAAGGCTCCCAAAAACCGGATAAAGGTGCGAGTAGAGGAACTTTTAGATTTGGTGCAATTGAGTGGATTAGGCGATCGCTATCCCTCACAATTATCCGGGGGACAACGGCAAAGAGTAGCCTTAGCGCGTGCTTTAGCAGTTCAACCGCAAATCTTGCTGCTAGATGAACCCTTTGGTGCTTTAGATGCGAAAGTACGTAAAGATTTAAGAATGTGGTTGCGACGTCTGCATGAAGATGTGCGTGTAACCACAGTATTTGTCACCCACGACCAAGAAGAAGCAATGGAAGTTGCTGATGAGATTGTCGTCATGAATAAGGGTCGAGTCGAGCAAGTTGGCACTCCGGCAGAGATTTACGACCAACCAGCAACACCATTTGTCATGAGCTTTATTGGTCCAGTGAATATCCTATCTAGTAACTCTGGTATTCAAACAGGGAATCATTCGGTAACTGCGAGCGATCGCGTATTCTTGCGTCCTCATGACATTCTCATTCAACCCCAGAAAGCCGAACATACAACACCAGCCAAAGTTGACAACATTATTCACTTAGGTTGGGAAATTCGCATTGAATTAATTTTAGAGTCTGGGGAAAGAATAAATGCTCACCTCAGCCGAGAGCAATTCAATCAACTTCCACTCAAAGAAAATCAGCGTGTCTACGTTAAACCCAAGCAAGCAAGAGTTTTTCCGGCTTATGCTTAGAATTGGGCAATGGGCATAGGGCATGGAAGGAATCCTATTTACAGCTATTTTCAGGTAAATAGACCACGCGGTAGGGGCACAGCAATGCTGTGCCCCTACGACAGATGTGGTTCAAATACATGAAAACTGCTGTAAACCCGCATTAGGTTCTTGAGTTTTTTAATTCCCAATGCCCGATGCCCTGTTATTTCTAAATTCCCGCACCATCGAGAAAGTCTTCGATTACCGAATCTGTATTGCACTTACCGTCGTCGCTTTGTCCGTTATCTACTTGGATGACGGACATATGTAACTCAGTTTCCATCTCGACAAATTGTTTTTCTAGCGCTTTGACTCGTTCAAATAAAGCGCGTATAACCTCGGCTTCGACATCCCGCACTTTATCATGAGCCAAAGCATTAACACTTGTGTTGTCTTGACGAGTTACACGTCCGGGAATTCCCACTACAGTCGTGTTACTGGGCACATCGCGCAGCACCACCGAACCGGCGCCGATGCGGACATTATCGCCGATTTGAATGTTGCCTAATACCTTTGCCCCTGCCCCGACAACGACATTATTACCCAAAGTGGGATGGCGCTTGCCGCTTTGTTTCCCAGTACCGCCAAGGGTCGCACCTTGATAAATTAGGGCATTATCGCCGATGATGGCTGTTTCCCCAATAACTACTCCCATACCGTGGTCTATAAAAACACCCTTGCCAATCGTTGCTCCTGGGTGAATTTCAATTCCCGTAAAAAACCTACTGAGATGAGAAATAAACCGAGGTATAAAGGGCATCCCTGTTTTATCCAGCCGATGTGCGAGGCGATGAAGCACGATCGCTTGAAGTCCGGGATAGCAAAACAACACTTCCAGCCAGTTACGGGCAGCTGGATCGCGTTCATAAATCGTTCGGAAATCAGTTAGTAGCATAAGGAAGTTTGGATCTTTGTTGCTGAGGGAGATAAAATCAAATACCTAAATAATTCCCAAGATAGGAATTATATTGGATAATCTACGGTAAGCCGATAGATTTGAGGTATTTGAGTCAGTGATAATTGGGATGCTATCACATCCGTTAGTCTGAGAAAAATTAAGCTCGCCGCTATATACTTTAAATCTATCGATGAACCGTAGTATATTGAGTAGAAACTTGAATAGCCCAAATTACGCTCTTTTGGATCTGTCCTCTAAAGTCGAGTATGCTCTGCTAGCACTTTTAGAACTGGCGAGTCATCATGACAAAAAAGTTCCTCTGACGATGAGCGAGATTACTGCCAAGCAACCGATTCCAGAACGCTATCTAGAACAAATTCTTACTAGTCTGCGACGTGCGGGTGTGATTAAGAGTCAACGCGGTTCTAAGGGAGGCTTTCTTTTAGTTCGTGAACCTTGGCAAATTACCTTGCTGGAAATTGTCACTTTGGTGGAAGGCGATCGCAAACCAAAAGAAAACTCAGAACCTCCCACTCTAGAAAAGGATGTGGTGGTAGACATTTGGCTCCAAGCTAACAATGCTGCCGTTGAAGTTTTGAGGAGCTATACACTCCAAGACATGTGTCAAGAACGAGATCAAAGGACACAGCACAATCCGATGTATTACATTTAGCGATTGAAGAGTACCCATATACGGTTTGCGCTCATATACGAGCGAGTTAATCGGACGGACTTGTTTAGTTGAGTTGAAAAAGATTCCCCAATCTAAAGCGCAAATTGTCGTCAAGCTTATTCCTGTAAGACCGGAATTGCCTTATTTTATGGTGGCTTCCCAGGACTACCATCTTATTCTAACAATGCCCGATGCGATCGCACCGTTTCTGTAGATGCATCGACTGGTCTCCCAAAACTGACACCAATGGCAGAGATAGTTACTTTTGATAGTAAGGAATAAATGAGCGATCGCATAATTTCTAAGTCAGTGCTAGCGTCTGTATGTCTAAATTTATTTATGAAAATTGAATTTTTTCCTTATACCTTGTCAACAGAACCCCCGTCCTTTTTCACCAAAACAGTCAAACATATACAACTAAGAATTAATTTAGTTAGACTTAACGCCTCACTTTTCAAGACAATAAAAGCACCTAATCCCATCAGCACAAAAGGCACAAGATAATTGCCATAGTCAGTTATCAGTTCAGCTATTGTCCTCTGATGGGTTAATTTGTCTGCTACATAGCACCAAACAGCTAAAAGGGCAAAAAATATAATAAGAATTATTAATAAAGTGACAAAACTGCTGTTAGCAAACAACGGCACATAAACACTGATATTGTCACTACCATTAGCAATAGTCACAGCCGCTACACTATAAGTTTGGGGAGCAAAAAAACTACTAACATTCAAATTCTCAAATTCTTCTATTTCCGCCTTCTCTTGCGTCGATGCATCTTCAGAATTAACCAAACTACTAATACCTATTGCCATTGGCATCAAACCTAGCAATCCAATCCAGTGTGGCGATAAAATCAACCCCCCAAAGAAACCGGGAAGACTAAAAATTACCAGCACCGTAAAACCTAAATACTGACCAACAACAATATGACGACGGTGAAAACTAGCACTTACTTGCGAAAAAAACAGTAACAAAATCACAATATCATCAATATTCGTAGCAGTAAACGCCGTTACCCCAGTACCAATTGCAGCAACTAACTCATTCATTCTTCTCTTTCTCTTACTCTGTGTTCTCTGTGCCTAGTAAGGTTCGTTTAATCTAGTATATAAATAATAATTTCCGACAATCCAGCATGAATAAGCTTGGGACAGCTTTCATAGAAGGAATAATCGCCTTCATTGCCACCAATATCGATGACATCATTATCCTACTGCTATTTTTTTCACAGATAAATGCTAACTTTTGTCGCCGACATATCTTTTTTGGTCAGTACCTTGGTTTTACAGCCATCATCATCGCTAGCTTACCAGGATTTTTCGGTGGCTTGGTAGTGCGGCGAGAATTAATTGGATTACTCGGAATACTACCGATAGCAATTGGTATAAAGCAACTGCTGAGTCGGGAAGAAGAAACTACAGAAGTTCAAACAGTAACCAGTGATTTTAAGCAGTCCCCACACAGAAACCCCATAATATCTTTTGTCTTGAGTCTTTTGCATCCTAATACATATAAAGTAGCGGCAGTAACCATTGCCAATGGTGGTGATAATATCAGTATTTATATTCCCTTATTCGCGGGTCATAATTTTGCCAGTCTGGGAGTGATTTTGAGTGTATTTTTTGTCATGGTAGGGGTTTGGTGCTTTATTGCTTACCTATTAACACTTCATCCAACCATTGCTGATATTTTAACTGGCTACGGTAACATTGTTGTCCCTTATATCTTAATTTGCTTGGGACTTTTTATAATGTATGAAAGAGGTACATTCAATCTATTCCCGTGGGTGAAAGCTTAACCATTTTAGATTGTTAGTTGTTGGTTGGAGCGTTGTTATACGAACTCCTAACTTTCGTACAGACGTTCCGGACCGAACGTCTCTACCGCACCTCATATTCATCTTTCATTACGCTTGATAAACTAACTTCCAACTAACCATCATCAATATTGTGTAAATGATAAACCGCAGTGGTCGTTGAGGCGCGATTTGACACATTTTAGCACCTAGTAATACCCCTGGAACTGAGCCTATCCAAATCGGTATTACCAGACTCCAATTAACTGTTCCCAAGGTGAGGTGTCCGAGGGAGGTAAAAAACAATAAAATCGCGGCTTGGGAAATGTCTGTACCCACTAATTTACGAGCATCAAGGCGGAAAAAGCCAATCAATACTAGTGCAAACATTGAACCGGAAGAAACACTACTTAGACCGACCAAACAACCTAAAACTGCTCCTATTGTCATCGTCAGAAAACGACCCAAGTTAGTTTTTAAGTCAAACTTTGGCAGTTCGGGTAGCGTAAACTTGGGGAAAAAAGTCAAAAGTAGCAATTGTACGAGTGCTAAGACTGTGACTAACAAAATCATCACCCCAAGTAAGCGCAGTAGAATATAATCTAGGCTAAATCCACCATTACGCCTAATTAAGTGCAAAATGCCCACCCCAAAGAGCGATCCTGGGACACTTCCAAATGCCAGCCATTGGACAACTTGCATGTCAAGGGTTTTCTGTTGATAGTGCTTGACACTGCCAACAACCTTCATTAGTGTGGCAGCCACGACATCAGAACTAACAGCCACCGAAGGGGGAACTTGGAATACAAAAATCAACATTGGGGTGATGAGAGATGCTCCGCCAATTCCTGTTAAACCAACGATGATGCCAACAAAGAAGCTTAACAGTGGTAGTAATAAATAGTTCATACTCCTATCCAAAATGAGGGTTTTCAACTGTGGTAATGTAAACACCACAAATTTTCGTGTTTCTAATTGGATGAGAAACACAAAGGTTATTTAGCGATCGCTTTAAGGATTTAAGACCCTGACCAAAAAAGCCCTTTACATCTAAAATACTAAAATCCGATTGACTTACCGTATTTTAATCATAAAAATGATAAAACGTCTAGTCCACGGTGTTATACATTACCCAATTACATGGATGAAACATCCTGTGAAACTAGATACTCACTGAGTGTTAGTAACAAAAATTACTTACTGATTGAAAAATAATGAAGTATTACGTTATGTATAAATTTAGAAGAGAGTTTTAAAATTAATGTAAAAAATGCCATGCAAAAAAATCCAAGTACACCATGATGACTTGGATCGCATGTCAAAATTGTTTACCTCAGTCCAAGGGGATATTTAAGATGGAAAAATTAGAAAAGGTCAAAGGCGATCGCTCACAACAAAAATCGCCTTTGAACTTTATCAAAAAACTGTTGATAGCCCGTTGGCGTTCTCTGCTAACTTTATTTATCGGGGTTTATTTACCTTTGCAAGTCTTTGGGTTACTTGCGTTGGAAGTATGGGACAATGAAGGGGGCTTTCCGTGGGATGTGCCGATATTGATAGCAATTCACAAAACTTCCCAGCCACAGTTAGATATTTTTGCAGTGTCACTAACTAAGTTTGGGTCGTTTTGGACGGCAATACCGATTTTTAGTGCGATCGCACTCATGTTATTGTTATTGAAGCGTTGGCGATCGCTAGCTTATGTACTCACTACCGTATTAGGAAGCGCGCTCATCAACCGCACAGTTAAGGAATTCATGCATAGAGTCCGTCCTGACTTGTGGGAGTCAAGCGTTCATGAACTCAGTTATGCTTTTCCTAGTGGTCATGCAATGACGAGTATGACACTGATAGCAGTTTTGGTAGTTTTGGCTTGGAATAGCAACTTGCGCTGGTTAGCTTTGATTTTCGGCAGTTTATTCGTCATTGCGATCGGCTGGACACGACTCTATCTTGGGGTTCACTTTCCTAGTGATATTCTCGCAGGATGGATGGTTGCATTAGCCTGGGCAATTGGGGTAAATCTAATTATCAAACCGCATTTGACTAAAGCAACCGATGTAAATGAACCAACACTAGAGGAAACATCATTACTTCCCGAAGAAACACAGTTATAGCGATTTGGATAGTTGATACAGCGTTTTTCTTTCCTTAGGAGGTACACAGGTAGGGGCACAACACTGTTGTGCCCTTACAATAATCTGTACCTCACGCCTGTTGCAATCTGCTGTAGTTGTTGGTTGTTGGACATTGGGCAATGTTAAGAGGGGAAAAGGTTAAAGGGTAAAGGGTAAAGGGTAAAGGGTAAAGGGTAAAGGGTAAAGGGTAAAGGTACGGAAATAAAGTGCCTTCCTCAGAGGGGTCGGTTTCCGTCCCGTTGACGTTTGTAAGAAGAGTTATTTAAATAACTCATGATATTTTTCCCCGTTTTCCCCTTTCCCCATGCCCCTATCTACTATCCCTTCTTAGTAGGTGCATTGGTAACTCGTGCATCTACAATCGCTTGCGACACATTCGGGATAAACCAGTTTACTTCACCTGGTTTCAATACTTGAGTACCAGCCTGATTGAATTCAATTGCCCCGGTATCTGCATTTGTCTTCAATACTAACTTAGTTCCAACAGGAACCTTGATGATAACACCACCAATCAAGTCTTGATTTTGTCCACCAGGAATCAGGGCAACAGCTTTAATATCGCTGGGGAGAAAAACTCCTTTGCAATCCCATTTATCTTTTGTTGTCTTATCATCAGCTAAAAAATACAGTGAAGCTCCGGAGGAGTATTCATCATCGTCCAGATTTGGTTCTGGTCCATAAATAGCTAAAGTTTTTCCTGTCTCATTACGACATTGCCCCCAGTTAATGCCTGACTCAAAGGCATATTTTTGAAATTCTAACTCATTGAGTTTCTGATCAATTTCCTCAGTTGTGAAACCTTCTACAGCTGCATGTGTTTCTTTAAGAGTCTGCAAGTTACTAATCTCTTTAGTTAGTGCGATGTAGTCAGGATTTTTGGTAAATTTTGGCGCATCTGCTAATGAAGGTGGAGCAAACATTAGATTTACTAAAACTAGCGCCACCATCAAAATGTATTTGAAGTTTTTCATGATTCTTTGCCCCTAATTCTATAATTTACAGCTTTTGAATGTCCTACATAATTCTCGACATTATGGAGGCAAGACCAAACTTTCGTCAACAATGCTTTTTTGCTACTTAAGAATTCATGTTTCACCTTACCACTTGAGCTTTATTTTTGCAAGTTTAGCTAAATATTTTAATTTTATACTGCTCTCTTAGTCTTATGCTTATTAGCTCAAATAGCTTATCTACATTCAATCTAGGCGATGACATGAGTTT
>CASBQC010000209.1 GCA_949127805.1 Nostocales cyanobacterium PMM_0081 | reverse complement strand
TACTTAGACTTTGCAACCTGGTTTTGGCTGAAAAAATAAAGCTATATTTAAAGAATTTTTCAGCGATTTATTGTCTGCGTCAGTTTGCTATTTATGTTTTTTATAAAACCTATAGTTTGTTTGGAAAACAAACTTGAATTAATCCTCGTTTGATTTTTTGATAGAGTAATTGTTTATGTTGGGTGTCGTGCTAATACCACGCACAAACAAATCAACGCAAGCATCGATGTAGCATTCACGGTTATAGCTTACTGTAGTTGGGGTAGCGGTGCGACGCAACATTCCAGAAAGCTGCATACCAGTAAACATATCTACAGCTACTTCTACATCTATCTCTGGGCGTACTGTGCCGTTTTTTTGACCCTTCTGTAAGTATGCAATTAATTTTTTATACAGCGATTCAGCAGCATCATGTAATATTTGACAGGCAGCATTAGGATGTCGCTTCGCTTCCCCAATAAATGTCCGAATTAAGCCTTCATGTTGCTCCAACATCTGGTTGAAAAGTGTTGCATAATGTCTTAAATCGATGTGTAAATCCTGAGTCCACTCGTCCTCATTGGCTAAGGCTTCAGCTTGCAAAGCGATCATTTGCTGAATCACCGCTGCTAGTAGTTGCTCTTTGTTTTGGAAATGGCGAAACAAAGTTACTTCGTTTACCTTTGCCACACGCGCAATTTCACGGGTTGTCGCTCCAGATAAACCTTCATTGGCAAATACCTCAGTTGCTGCTTTAATCAACCGCGCACGAGTTTGTTCTGTCTGTCTTTGGTGCAAAATTCTCCATAAAACTAATGCAAGTAATTACTTGCTTATATTATAAGCAGATAAAGATAAAGATATATCATAATTAGACATTATATCTATCTTGACAATGTGGCATTGGGCAAGAGCAAGGGGGAAAGGTTAAAACAGTTATCAGTTACCAGTGACCAGTGACCACAGTAACAGGTAGGGGATTTGACCCCTACCTGTTACCTACCACTTGTGAGAAGTCGCTTCCTTTAACCCAAGATAAATACATCATTGGGCACTGGTCACTGATCGCGCGATCACTGTTAAAGGATAATTTTCAAACGGGAAAAGGGAAAAGGGTAAGAAAGAAGAAATATTTCTCTCCCTGTTCCCTACCCCCTTGTCTCCCTTGTCCCTTTTCCCCTTGTCTCCCTTCCAGTCATTAGGTATGGAAAACACAGCTACAATAAAAGTAGTTAGACTTTATTGAGATTTGTAAATTAGGGATAAGCTGTTGTCATGGCTCCCGCTGTTTTAATTCAAAACCTACAAAAGCGCTACGGTACAGTTGAAGCCGTCAAAGATGTCTCCTTTCAGGTAGAACCAGGAGAAATCTTTGGTTTACTCGGTCCCAACGGAGCCGGGAAAACAACTACTTTGCGTACCTTATGTACTCTCACTACACCAGATGCTGGCAAAATCGAAGTATCTGGGATTTCTGTGCTGGATAATCCGAAAGCTGCAAGACAAAAGCTAGGCTATGTGGCTCAGGAAGTTGCTTTAGATAAAGTGCTGACTGGACGAGAACTGCTACAACTACAAGCAGCACTTTATCACTTACCCGGCAACATGATAAAGCAGCGAGTAAATACGATGTTAGATTTACTCGGTTTGCAGGAATACGCTAATAAAAAGACAGGAACATACTCTGGCGGTTTACGCAAGCGTCTTGATTTGGCAGCTGGCTTACTTCATGCACCGGATGTTTTAGTTTTAGATGAACCAACGGTAGGACTTGACATAGATAGCCGTTTTGTGGTATGGGATTTTTTACGTAAGTTGCGTGCGGCTGGAACAACAGTATTAATTACCAGCCATTATTTAGAAGAAATTGACGCTTTAGCCGATCGCGTCGCAATTATCGATCGCGGTGTTGTGATTGCTGCCGGCACACCATCAGAGTTGAAAGATAAATTAGGGGGCGATCGCATTACTTTACGAATCCGTGAATTTTCCCCATTACAGGAAGCTGAAGACGCGAAAAACCTCTTACAATCTTTGCCTTTTGTCCAAGAAGTCATTATTAATAGCGCACAAGGTAATTCCCT
Organism: Nostocales cyanobacterium PMM_0081; assembly: GCA_949127805.1. Classification (GTDB taxonomy): domain Bacteria; phylum Cyanobacteriota; class Cyanobacteriia; order Cyanobacteriales; family Nostocaceae; genus Hassallia. The sequence goes on along the minus strand of CASBQC010000209.1, from coordinate 3,495 downwards.
CAACTTGGTGGTGACACAGCAAAATGATGCTTTAATTACCATCCAACAAAAGCTGAATTCCGCAGGCTTGCCCATGTTTGGTATTGCTCAATCTCGTCCTAGTTTAGATGATGTTTACCTCGCTGCCACAGGAAGCACATTGATGGATGCAGAATTAGCAGCTGTAGCAAATCGCGATCCCAAAGCAGAAAAGAAACAAAATATGAGGTAGGGAATGGGGAATGGGGAGTAGAAAAAAATTGTTTATTACCCATGCCCATTACCCAATCTAAAATCTAAAATCTAAAATCTAAAATCGATATGAGTGTTACTCCTAAATCTAATATAAGTTGGCAACAACTAGCATCGCCGTCAATCAAGGCTGATGCTGCTCCTAATTTTGTCGGTGAATTGGTGCAAGAGACCCTTGCTTTGACTCTTCGCTTGTTTATTCAATTGCAGCGTCGTCCGTCAACTTTGCTTGCAGGAATTATTCAGCCGGTGATGTGGTTGGTGCTGTTTGGTGCTTTATTTCAGAATGCACCAAAAGGGATATTTGGCAACACCACAAATTACGGACAATTCTTGAGTGCAGGCGTAATTGTTTTTACAGCCTTTGCCGGAGCGCTGAATGCGGGTTTGCCGATCATGTTTGACCGAGAATTCGGCTTTTTGAATCGTTTACTCGTGGCGCCTTTGGCTTCACGGTTTTCGATAGTGTTGGCATCGGCAATCTTTATTATTAGTCAAAGTTTGCTGCAAGCGGCGGTGATTGTGACGGCTGCGGCGTTTTTGGGGGCAGGGCTACCGGATGTAGCTGGATTGAGTGCGATCGCCTTAATTGTCTTTCTCTTGGCTTTGGGCGTGACTGCTATTTCCCTCGGTTTGGCTTTTACATTACCCGGACACATCGAACTTATTGCGGTAATTTTTGTGACTAACCTGCCGCTATTGTTTGCTAGCACCGCTTTGGCTCCTTTATCCTTTATGCCGAAGTGGTTGCAGGTTGTCGCTACCCTTAATCCTCTGAGTTATGCGATCGAACCAATTCGCTATCTCTATCTCCACAGTCATTGGGGACTCGGTAGTGTAGTCATGCAAGCTCCTTGGGGTGCTGTTACCTTTGGGGAAGCGTTGCTGATATTATTGGGCTTTGCTGTTGTCGCCTTGTTGAGCATTCAACCTCGATTGCGCCGGACTCTTGCTTAGAGGATGTTTGAAAAGTATGAAGGCTGTATCTTTGCACTTATTGATCCCCCCTAACCCCCCAAGGATTGGGGGAAACCGGAATCAAAGTCCCCCAATCCTTGGGGGATTTAGGGGGATCTAGAACGTTTTGCGATCCTCTAAGAGAACTTTTAAAACATCCTCTTAAGATGAAAGCATAATTGATGTGGAAATATATTTCCGGAGGGACAAAACTGTATGAAAATCTCATTTTTACCGCTTACCAAACTCGTTCTTGTCACTGTGGCTGGAATTGGCGTTACTTCCTTGCTAATGTCTAAACCCAGCTTGGCTCAAAGTCAAGTGAACGATCCACAAAAGGTCGATCCACTAAACAGTAGCGATCCTTTATCTACCAGTAACACTGAGCAAAATCCTTTCAGTCTATTTCAGTTGATTCATAACGCTAATTTTGGCGGTGTTAACTCAGACTTTGCCAGAGAACAAAACCAACAACTGGATACAGCAGCATTAGATTTTAAAAAAAGACAACAACAGCTATTTCAAGGTAAACAGCAACCAATCAACCCAAGCGTAGGGGTAGCGCCGGTGATTAGACCATCTGTAATAACACCCCAGTCGGGTAAGTGATAGGATGTCATCCTGCAACCGTCGTCGTAGAGACGTTCCGTCGGAACGTCTCTACGGAAGATGTGTATGAATTGTCGGAGATAACATACACCAAAAGAAGGTAAAAGGTAAAAGTAGTTTTACCTTTTACCTTCTTTAAGTCTTGGCTATAGCCCAAGAGCAGTTAATACATCGCTCGCATGGGTGGCTGTGCTGACAGCAGCATCAACGTGGGTGATTTTACCGTTAGGGTCAATCACATAGGTGACGCGCTTGGCATAACCGCCGCCATCGACATCGTAAGCTTGGATTAGGCTTTTGTCTGTGTCAGCTAAAAGGGGAAAATTGAGATTAAATTTTTGGGTAAACGCTTGATGAGAGACTTCATCATCAGCGCTGACACCCAACACGACGACATTTTTACCTTGATATTCAGCTTGAGCATCCCGGAAGCTACAGGCTTGTTTGGTGCAGCCTGGGGTGTCATCTTTGGGGTAAAAATACATAACTACCGTCTTACCTGCAAAATCAGATAAAGAAACGGTGTTGCCGTTAGTGTCTTTGGTGGTAAATGCTGGTGCATCCGTACCAACTGCTAGAGGCATACTTGACCTTTCCTATTTGTTGATTGTTGGTGCATCTGAGATTTTACAGTGAACTGGCTACACCGATCTTGCGATACGGTGTAGGCTTCCCAATTCATTGGGGATAGCCTCGGTCTTCATGGATTTTTTACGTCCCGAAGACTTTAGTCTTACATCCCCTCCAAGGGCAGAAGCGCTAGTTCCTAACGCCCAAACTTTCTCTTGCAACATTTACCTTTTAGCTTGGTTTTCGCTTACGGCATTGATGGTCAAGATAAGTTTATAATACTCTTATTTTGTTCGTATCGTCGCTGTATTCTTCCCGGTTCTCGTTACACTCGAAGTTGGTCAGACTACGCAACTCGACTCACTCGCAATTCATGAGCGAAAATGCAGTGTAGCTTAGATCAGGGGCATTATTCGCGTCTCAATACCGAATCAGAGATTACGGTGTGAGCCTTCTTGCTGTTTTTGGTAATTTAGAATGATTAAGTCAATAAAGCTGTGACGCATCGAAAATAATTAGTGCGAAAACAGAGAAATTCTTTTATCTTCAGTGAAAAACCCAAATACAATATGCCTGCGGTAGATTTGCAAAGCCAGAATACTTTTCTTTATCCTGCTAGCACAGTAGAACGAGCCGAGCGATCGCTTGTATGTTCTCCCTTCAATCTGTGTTTATTTGTAGCGATGCGTCATCAGAGTGTACCAGTGGGTGCGATCGCCCTTGATTCTGGTGTCAAAAGTGGCTACACCAAACGACCATTGTCGGAATTAGCATGTGATAACGCTTTAGATTGGCTAATTCAAGTGGGTATATTGCGACGCGAAGTTGATGGTCAGGGAATTACAGATAGTTTTCGCTTAACTCCCCTTGGTCGGCAAGTGGTAGAAAAACTACAAGAAAGCCCAAAACGTTCGGCTTCATGGCGCGATCGCCTTTATAATTTTCTAACTCGCACTTTTAGACTACCTTTTTAGATTTTAAAGATAAAGAGTTACCATTAGCGAAGCAAAGGGAACAATATATACGGAAGTCTCATCCCCCTTTATGAAGTCTTTACCATAGCTTAGGGATTGGGGACTGGGGAGACTCCTTGGAGACAAGGAGAATAATTCTTCTTTCCCCCATCCC
>CASBQC010000208.1 GCA_949127805.1 Nostocales cyanobacterium PMM_0081 | reverse complement strand
TCACAAATCTTCAGTTGTTAAACCCATCACCTCAGACAACTGACACATTCTCCTCTTATTCCTCTGCGCTCTCTGCGACTCTGCGGTTCGTTTCCTCCAAAACCCGCAAAGCCAATGCTTCAACCCTAGCGATCGCTTCTTCCCGCGTTTGCCCATAACCCAGCACACCAGGAAAACTAATCACCTCAGCTATAAAGCGTCCATCCTCTTCTTGTTCAATCTAAGAACGTGAAGTTCATAACCTCTGAAGGTATTGTAATAAAAGCGATATCTCCATAAGACAAAGAATTTATTATGACTTCAGTTTCTCCTCACAAAAAAGCCAAAGCTCTCAAACCCTCTAGCCGACGCCCTGCTAAAGAACTTTGTAGCGAATGTGGACTGTGCGATACATATTACATTCACTATGTCAAGGAAGCCTGCGCTTTTATAAATCAGCAAATAGGCGAACTTGAAGAACAAACCCACGAGCGATCGCGCAATCTCGACAACCCCGATGAACTATACTTTGGTGTTCATCAACACATGACCGCAGCACGAAAAACTCAACCAATCGAAGGCGCACAATGGACGGGTATTGTTAGCAGCATCGCCATTGAAATGCTCAATCGCGGCATAGTTGAAGGTGTTGTTTGCGTACAAAACACCAAAGAAGACCGCTTTCAACCGATGCCAATCATCGCCCGTACTCCAGAAGAAATACTAGCGGCGCGAGTAAACAAACCAACACTATCACCTAACCTTTCCGTGTTGGAACAGATAGAAAAATCGGGGATGAAACGGCTATTAGTAATTGGTGTAGGTTGCCAAATTCAAGCATTACGAGCCGTCGAAAAACAACTTGGGTTAGAAAAGCTTTATGTTTTAGGAACACCTTGTGTAGATAATGTCAACCGTGCTGGACTGCAAAAATTCTTAGAAACCACCAGCCGATCGCCTGAAACAGTCGTACATTACGAATTCATGCAAGACTTCCGAGTTCACTTCAAACATGAGGATGGCTCAACAGAAACCGTACCATTCTTTGGCTTAAAAACCAACAAACTCAAAGATGTTTTTGCTCCCTCCTGCATGAGTTGCTTTGATTACGTAAATTCCCTGGCAGATTTGGTAGTCGGTTATATGGGCGCACCTTTCGGCTGGCAGTGGATTGTAGTCAGAAATGATACAGGCAAAGAAATGCTGGATTTAGTCAAAGACCAGCTAGAAACCCAGCCAGTGATGTCGCAGGGAAACCGTAAAGAAGCCGTACAACAAAGCATTCCCGCCTACGACAAAGGCGTTACCCTGCCCATGTGGGCGGCAAAATTGATGGGTGTCGTAATTGAAAAAATCGGTCCCAAAGGTTTGGAATATGCGCGTTTTTCGATTGATTCTCACTTCACTCGTAATTATTTATACGTAAAGCGGAATCATCCAGAGAAGTTAGATGCACATGTTCCGGAGTTTGCCAAGCGTATTGTCGGGCAGTATAAATTGCCAGAATAATACTTGTTGACTAAGAGTAAATTAGAGACGCTTTTCAGTTATTTGTTGGGACACGCTAATATCGTGTTCCTATTTTTTATCTGAACAATAGACATCTGCGTGAAAATGAATGTAGAGACGTAGCATTGCTACGTCTCTACAAGGGTTTCAGGTAACGCATCATAAGCATAACGGTCAATGTCTAATAAAAACTGCTGTATTGTAAATAAATAATCAAACTAATACTTAAAAAGAAATAAAAGTTTAAATTAAATTTTGTTAATATTGCTTCTTAAAACATAGTTAACACGAAGATTAACTGAGCTTAACTTTATCAGTATATTATTTTAGTTGCATTAACTTAGTTGAGCAGTTGTAGCAACAAAAAATTAGGGAAAAATTGAGAAATTTTACGTGTTTTAACCATGCTCAAGAGTCAGATTAGGCATGAAAACGCTAGAGATTTTTCTTTTGTAGAAATTTATAGCACAGCCTAAATATTGCACAACAGTTACTAATTTTTAAATCCAAATAAAAGAATTATCACAGAAACTATGGCTTTCTCACGAAGACAATTTGTTACTATTGCAGGTGCAACTGCTGCAACTCTTGTTGTTGGAGATACTTTAAAGGCTCTTTATGCTAGAGCCGCTGAAGGAAAATCGCTCACAGGTTCAGGTTATGGTCCCCTCAACCCAGATCCTGATGGCTTGTTAGACTTACCAGACGGATTTAAATACCGAGCATTTTCGCGGACAGGCGATATGATGGGTGACGGCAACCCAGTGCCTGGTGCTCATGATGGCATGGCTACTTTCGCAGGACCAAATCGCTCCGTTATCTTAGTTCGCAACCACGAATTAAGCCCAAGCTCTTCAACGCAAGTCATTGGACAAAAGTATGACGAGCTTTGTAAGGGTGGCACAACTACATTAATCGTTAGCCCAAAGCGTGAACTTATTACAGATTACGCTTCACTAGCGGGAACTTACCGTAACTGTGCTGGTGGTCTAACACCTTGGGGGTCATGGATTAGTTGTGAAGAAAACACCTCCACTCCACAGACGACTCCTGAGACGATACAACAGCCAGCAAATTCTGGTATCTTCGTACCCAATCCGAACAGAGTTTCTCAGCGACACGGTTATAACTTTGAAGTTCCAGCGCTTCGCAAACCCAAAAAGGGTACTGTTGACCCTAGACCTTTATTAGAAATGGGTCGGTTCAACCATGAAGCTGTTGCTATAGACCCCAGAACAGGAATTGTCTATCAGACAGAAGACTCCGGAGATAGCCTGTTCTATCGTTTCATCCCCAATAAACCAGGCAAGTTAGAGGCAGGTGGTATCCTTGAAGCTCTCGTAATCAAAGATATGCCTCAAGCCATAACCAGGACTAATTTCCCTGTAAATGAACCAAAGGAAGTAGAGTGGGTTCGCATTGAAGATTACGATCCTGAACTAGACACAGTGCGGAGAGAAGGTTTTGCCAAAGGAGCCGCACAATTTGCTCGCGGTGAAGGAATATGGTACGGCAACGGAGAGTTTTACTTCTGTTGTACAAGTGGTGGTGCTAACAGTGGGGGTCAGGTTTGGCGTTACATTCCTGGCAGAAATGCCAGAGAAGGTGGCACTATTGAACTATTTGTCGAGCCAAACAATAGAACCATACTAGATATGCCTGATAACATAGTCGTGGCTCCCTTTGGCGACCTCTTTCTTTGTGAAGATGGCGCCGGCGATAACTTCGTTGTCGGGGTTGCTCCTGGTGGGGAACTCTACCAATTTGCTCGTAACGCTCTTAACGATAGTGAGTTCGCTGGTGCTTGCTTCTCTCCAGATGGTCAGACAATGTTCGTGAATATTCAAACCCCTGGAATCACTTTTGCTATTTGGGGACCTTGGGATAAGGCTTAATATTTTGCGCCAAGATGCTTTCTTCGCTCATAGTTTCTTGGCATCTTGGCGATTTGCTTAGTTTAAGCTAGTCCCACCGCTTAACCCGTGCGATCGCTCTTTTGCTCTCGATGAGGACAATTTCACTCTAGCAGGGGGACTGGGGACTGGGGACTAGGGACTAGTGCCTTTGTGAGTTCCCGAAATAGCAACTTAGCAGCTTTGGCACAAAGCAGCGCGATCGCACTAATTGCACAGGACGCCCCGCAGCTTTTTCAGCATCTAACTGACTGCCCAGGACTTCACCAATCTCATTATCAAGACGGCAGCGCTTAACCTCAATGCGGGTAAAAACCCATTGCCAGAAAGCGATACGACACAAGTCAGAACCACCAACAATCTTGATTTTACTCTTATCCCCAGACGCTTCTAGGGACGGTGCAAGCCCTAAAGAATGAGTGAAAGCGCCGTAGTGACAAGTGGCGCTTGGTAGGCTTTCCCGACTTTCGACCCTTGCGAATTTGGACTTCTGGCTTACCATCAGCCCCAAAGTAAGCGGATAGTGGGTAAATTTGACTGAGGATAATTCCCTCCAGGCGCAGACCAAAGCCAAAACTTTTAAAGACCTGGCGATAATTGGTGAATTTCTCTTCACCCAAAAGTTCTTGTAACTCCACCTCGATGCTGTGTTCTTCCCGCTGCAAGTCACATAATCTGCGGGCGTGATGTCGAACTGTCGAGGTGATGCCCAATCCAATAGAGCGATCGCGCAAACCGTCATATCGTTTACTTTTACGTTCCCCACACAACCAACCCCACAGCAACGGCACATCACCATCAACCGAACGCCGGGATTTTATGTGAGCGATTTCGGGAAACTGCCACGCCAAATCTTGACGCAACCGATTAATAATTGGACTTTGCACCCGATTGAGGTGAGCCAGTCGCAACACCAGTTCCCGAATCCGGGTTGTGGTAAAATCGCGAACTTGGACAAACCGCCTGGGTTGGGTGCAGTAATCAAAGTAGTAACAGGCGAGCGCTAGGGCATCGGCGTCATCATCTTTATCGGGTAAACTTAATTGGTGTTCCCGGTAACTCCTCAGTTCTTTGTGTCCCACGAGCCTGACTTCGACCCCGGCGCGGGCTAAATGTGTACCCCAAAGACGCGAATAATTTACACCGGTTGGTTCAATGATTGCAACATCCGGTTTTAGCGCCAGCAGCGATTTTATGCCCTCACTGTTGGCGCTAAAACTTGGAAACGGACATTCATAATAAAATTGACGTGGGTCGTTCGGTTTACTTTCTAGTAAGCACGCAGAAACTGAAGACTTGCTAACATCAAGTCCTAAAATTCTCATATTCTGTTGCATGGGTGTGGTGGTTGTTAATCTCGTATAAAAGCCTGCGAATCACCCTTCATACGCGTAGCCTAGTTCACTCTCAAGGCTGCGTCGGTGGCGGCGCTACGAGGGAAACTGTTAAGGGTGCAGCAACCGAGCTTACGAAAATAGAAAAGCAGTGATGCTTGATTCAGTTTAAAAGCCCTAAATTGCTGCACTGCTTACAGGGGACTGTTTTGGACCAGGGTCCGCGACTCCCGATATGGGAGTTTCGCCGGCGAGTTAAGCCGGCTCATCAGGCAGGTCAAAAAGGAATACCATCGTTATCGTCTTTTGTTCCTTCAATCTTTGAGTTGGCGCTATCTTCTAATAACTTGAGAATGCAAGTAGCCAAAAATGCGCGATCGTAGTGAGGCAATCCGGGGGCAGTCAATGCAGCAAGTAATATTTGCACTTCTGGCTTGACGTTGGAATTAATCGTGATTTCAGGCAGGATGCACAACAAGCAACGGGCATAAGCCCTAACTTCCTTATGGTTGTGTTTCCCGCCGACCTGCTTATCTGCAATCCGAGATAGGATTTGTTCAAAGCCTTCCGTGTTCCCGTCAAAGCCAAAATACATTGCTGCCTCCAGGCGATCGCCTAAATTATCCAAAATCGCGGCGTAACTTCTCCAAAAAACTTACGCATAAGCGAATAGCGCTTACCAGTAAAGCCCAAAACTTCAGTAACGATCGCACTATCGGATTTTTCAGCCCCAAATCGCTGAATTATCCGCCAAAGCAGCCTGTCAGCGTCAGAACAATTATCCTCCAAAAGCGGCTCTGGATAAGGTTTTTCGGCTTTTTCATCCCCAATTTTTCGCGAGATCGCGTTGTCACTGTTTGGTGGTAGTATGGTTGAACCATACCGGGATGTTGCCGCCTTCATTTCCCGGTAATTCGGTAGTTTACAAGGACTATCGTCAAGTAAACAATGTGACCGGTCGAGTTTTAGCCACTCGACAAGGGCGTTATTTTTCAAGGATTTGGCATGGGCTTGAGCTTTTTTACCGAGTCTTATACGGTAAAAAGCATCTGCCAAGTCAGATTTACCCTCAAGTCCCCAGGCTGCAACGCGATCGTACTGCGAGAGTAAAACTGTAAACCGTCGAGCTTTTCTACCTCTGCGAGCGTGACGCTCTAACCATTCCCCCGATGAGGGGACTTTAGTGACTAGTTCTGGGTATTCCTCAACGATAATTACCCGCTCGGTTCCCTCCAAAGAACCATCACCGCGCTCGGTTCTTAACTTCATTTGGTTGGACAAATCCTCTAAATCTTCCAACATCCCCCGCTCAATAGCACTCCAGTTTTCACCCTTGCCAACCACCTCAAGCCCTACCCAATCAGTGGGCGTGCCCTCGCATTCGTATACTTTGACACGTCCGCCGACGCTGTAAGCGAAGTATTGGGCAATGGTTGATTTGCCTGTACCCATCTCCCCAATGACCATTACTTGCTTGCCTTCAGTTGCCGCGATAATGTCAGTAATGATGTCGAGCGGTTCAGTTACAGTTGTTGCAGCAACATCGATGATATTTTGGACGGCTGCACCCATATAGGGGAGTTGGTCGTAAACCTTCAGTAAGTGTAAAGTAGCTAGACGTGTCATTTCTGCTACGTTGATAGTTACCTTACAGACGACCGTTACGCCATATAATCCAAACAGCCAGCCTGATAAAACAACACGACCAGTTCCCCAAAGTGCGTATTTAGCTATTTCTTTGGGGCTTGGGAGTCGCATCGGTACCCAATAATTATCTGCCATATAGCACCCCCTCCTTAAACGCACGAAAATCAGCATTACACTGAACGAGTGCCGTCTGTGACTCATTACTTTGGTTGTGAAACCACATGGCGACGACGAGCGCCGCCACTCCTAAAAATATTGGTGTGGCGTCGCTGTCTTTCATTTCTTGCCCCCATCATCCTTAGCTGCATCCAGGATAATAGTCCGTTGTTCGGGCGTGAGATTGGCATTGCCATTACAGGGGATGACTTCCAAATGAGTCCCCAGACGATAAAGCGCATTGTCTTTGCCCTCATCTGATGAGGCATTTTCGTAAAACTTTAATTGCCTTTCGACGTATTTATCTGCCATTATTGGGTTGCTCCTAATTTTTATTTGGGGGTAAAACCCAGTTCCCTCGTTTCACGGTTACTGAGTTTTGGTTTAAATCCTAGAAAAGGCGATCTCTAAAGTGAATTTAGATGATCGCTTTTTCTTTGTCTATTAGAAAAAAAATAGAAGTGGCACATGCGTTTACTAGCCATAAAAAGCCTCCTGCATCTAATTCGCGGTCAAGAATGAGAATAGTTTCGTGAGAAATGTCATCAAAGCCCCACTCCTCCCACTGGTATTCGAGTGTGGTTTCTTCCCGGATTGCAAGAAAGATCAAACTGCCTATTCCGGCTAATTGAGCGTGGTTTACAGTTAATTGATTGCTGTTTAGCTCAAGAGTAATCTCTTCGATTTTGTTGTTCATGGTGAAGGCGTGTAGTGATTGGATAGTGAAACTCGGTAGCAGCGTCCACCGCCAACCATCAAAACCTCGCGGTCTGATAATCGAACAGCTTTCGAGCGGCTGACCTTCATTAGCGGGAAAGACCCATCCGGGGAGAGACTAAAAATTTCGTAGTTTTTTAAAGAGCTCCATTCGACGGGGGTTTTATCTGAAAGTCCGTTATAAGTGACTCCTGCCATCTCAGAGGCAGAGGATGCACCGGGTAAAGATGGCAAGCTGCGGCGCTGTTTGGCGTCTTTGATGGGTTTGTTCGGTGGCTGTGTCTGGCTTCTAATGCCATTACTAGTGGCTTCTACTGTGTCCATAATTGGGTTTTGGTGACTGTGAATTGTGGTCATATTGGCAGTTAGCTAGTACGCTTGCAGCATCACGTTACAAGCCCGAAAGAGGCTATGAGTCTTACTGCTTCTACGTTTTGAGTCAATCATCCATCTCCATCCATTTCGTATGCCTAACATTGATATTGATTTTTGCTTGGGTTTCGGGTGTGTATTTCTCTTTGATGTAATCTTGCGCTTCTCGCAGTTCCTGTGGGTTTGGTTCTGGTTTGCCGCTTTCAATTGGATCTATCCACCATTCAAACCAATCGGGGTTTGGCTCTTGTGACTTATCGATTTTGTTAGTCATAGTTTTTTTGCATTTATCCTTCAGCTTCTAGGGCTAATAATGTCTGAAAGTGCTGCACGACTGACTGTTCAGTCTCGTGAACTAAAGTGTTGGTTGCCAATTGCATGAGTTTCAAACGTTGATAATCGGACATGTTTTTGCAGCACTCAAATGCCTCATCGGACAGACACATGTTGCTTTCTAAGTCCTCTAAGTCCTCGTCGGGACACCTCAATGCGAGTGAAAGTAGCTCAACGAGTGATAGTAGCTGGTCGCGATTCATGGTTCTTACCAGTTCTTGGTGATCCATTTCTCCTGTTGTTGGTTGGGGTTGTTGGGGCGCAAATCTCTCTCTTCAACTGCCGGCAGGTCTTTTACTTGCACTACTTGGCTAGCAGGCTGCCGTCTCTGCTTGGTTGCGGTTGGGGGGAGTGTTGCAATGGATATCTGGAAATCCAATATTCATAGTATTGCATATCTGGATATACTAATCAATAATGGATTTCTGGATATGCAATAATCGAGGTGTTGAACGATGGAAGTAAAAAATGGCAGAAAGAGGACGCCCCAGGTCGGGGAGAGAAGTGAAAGGAGTGAGCTTAAAAGTCAACCCGGAAGCATGGGAGCTATTCCAACAACTAGCTCAGGCAATGGGTCTTACCAGGTCAGAACTGGTGGAGAAAATAGCAACGAATCAAATACCCTTATTGCAGGAAAACACCCAGCTAACGAAGTCACTGGGAAATTTGTCAGCCAGCTGATTGATGAGACAGAGAAGCAGCTGGCTTATTATGAGGAACAAGCAGGATTACTAAGGAAGCGGCTAGAAGAACTAAGACGAATTCCTGAAGAACTTTTAGACCTAGAACATACAGAATAAAGCCGTCCCGCCTCACCAGGCAGGACGGCTTTTTGATGGGTGCGACGCCGAGAAGTGCGATGTCGGGGCGACAAGGCTCCGCGATCGCGTCCCAATAACTAGTAACTAAAAAGCCCCCCAAAACTTAGCATGTGGTGGGCGACTTTCAGTTGAATCAATTCAAGAATCACATAATTAATTATGCCATTTAATAGCCGCAAAACTGTTTCCCGTGTGACAGATTGGACAAATAAACACGATGAGTTTTGTCTAGAACACGCCTTTACACCGTCCGCTAAACTACTCTGGCAATGGCTCGTATACAACGGCGAAAACAAAGAACTAGAGCCAGACCTGCAAGAAGAGTTTAACAGTTGGGTAGCCAAGAAAAGAACCAAGCCTTTCGACCCCAAGACTCTAAAGACTGCCATCAAGCAATTAGACGACTGCTCCGTAATTAACATCGTCCGCAAGTTTAGTTGGAAAGTATACAGACTTTTTCTGCGTCCCTTAGAGTGGCTAACCCCTAGGAAAAAACCCCGATATTCGGAACGTTTTTCCAATTTACAGCCCTCAAATGCTATTACAGCCGAAGACGTGGTTAACAACAACAACATTATTCTTCCTTCTTGTTCTCCTCTTAGTCCCGAAGAGGAGAAAAGGCTTTCTGTAATTAAACTTTGTGAGCAGTACGGGTACAAAGACTATCCGAAAGCGATTTTTAGTCATTCACTCGAAGAAATTAAATTAATACTGGATCGATGGTCGAAAGAAGATTACGAAGAACTAGAGCGTCAACATTCGATACTTCATCTTTGCGCTGAATACGGTATTTACTTTAACCCTAGTAATCTAAACACCCAGAAACTGTTTTTTTATGACCTAGAAGCAGAGATTAAACCTGCTCTAAAGTATTTTGTCAAAAAAGGTGGTCATGAAACGAACTCCAAGTGCGAGCCAATAATACGCTACCCTAACGGCTTTTTAATCCGTTGCTTGGCTGAAAGATGGTGGGAAGATGCAACTTACGATCTCGCTGCATTTCTGCTTTCTATGGCTGACTTTTTACCTCTTCGCGTACCCAGAGATTATGAATGAGAATTCTTCCTCTGTTTGGGAACTATTAACACAACCATTTCAACCCAAACGGGAATAAAAAAGCTGCTCAGTCACAAGCAGCTCAATTTTCAAAAACATTGGAATTATAAATTATGCATCAACCGAAGCAGTTGGAGTTATTTCTGCCTATCCAACCTGTAATCAGGGCTGTTTACGATCCGTATTGGGACGAATTAGAAACCCAAACAGACGATATCGTTGAAGAAGCATTTTTAAGCACTAATGTTAAAAGTGAAATCTTTGACATTGACACAGAAATTGCTCACCAACAAAATATCTGTGTTGGGGCGCAAATTTCTTTTGATGAAGCTCCGTACAAATGTGTTGGGGCGCAAGTTGTTACTTATACCAAAAAAAGTGCGCCCCAACACGATGCGAAACTATACGAGCGCCTTACGGAGGAAAACCCTACTCATTGGGTAGAGAAGTACTGGGTTGAAAGAGTCGGAAATAAATATTGGTACTACCGTTACATGTGGATGGAGGGGAGGAAGAAGAAGCGCGTTTACATTGGGGCGATCGCATCCAATAAAGCCAAAAGGAAAAAGCAATTGGTTGAGGATGCAATTCTTGAAGGTGAATCGCCCCAAAATATTAAGCACTTAATCCGAAACTGCAAGTGAAACCTAAGCCCCCATCCCCCCCTTCTCCACCATTGCCCTAAACTTCCGGAATTCATCCCAGGCGCGGGTGTTAATATCCATTTTTCTAGAATATTGGTTTGGGTGGTAATGGGAGCGTTTCCACTCAATATATTTGTCAATGGTTTGCAGCACCGCATTCTCAAGCTGTTCAGAGTCTAGCGCCCTAGCATATTCCAAAATCTTGGGCGCTAGTGCGTGAGGCACTCGGATTACTTGAGTCTTGCCGTGTTTCCATCCCGCTGTCCAGGTGGTATTGTTTTTGTATTCCATTTCTAAAACCCTAAAATGCCTGTTACAAGGCAGGGTACAAGGTTTTTAATCTCAAGTCAAAAAAAAGCGAACGCGTGCATGTTGCGTCGCTTGTAAGTAATTTAATTTCGTGAGGATTTATCACGAGTGTTCAATATAACTTACCGAATCAGCAAGCTTGATTGGTAAAGTTCTTCTACCTCATCCCAAGCTGCGTTTGAAAGTCTATCAAGTGCCCTGGCTAAGGTTAGCGGTTCATCGAATTCACCATTGTGAAGAGCGGCGTAAATATCTTCTATGCTTAAAAACACGTTATTCATCGGCTGTAACTCACTAATAGCGGGATTTCTTTAACCCCAGAGGTTAACAAAGCTTTCATATCTTTCTCAAACGCTTGCCAGCCAACGCTTGTACGCAAAACCACACACCCGCTGCTGCCGGGTACATTGGCGTCGAAATGCACCCCAAAGTCACCTCGCTCAGTTCCGTTAATTGTCACCAGGTGCGGGTCAATTTTGTAAAAATTACCTTCAACGCCGCGAACACTCGGCATGTAAATCGGGCTGGTAGCAACCTTGTAGCAATCAATTCCCACTAAAGTATTTGGGGGAATTGAACCCCGCCCTCTTGCCGAAAGAGAATCAAACCGCTGGTTGTTGGGAAGTCCCGAAGTTCCAATGTAGGTGTTAGCTAGAGCGGTCTTTTCTGAATCAATTAGAAGCAAGCGCCCCTCAATCAAATTGCCAGTTTGCATTAAGTGCTGATGAAATAAGAGAATCTTCATAAATTCGCGATCGCGCCTTTAACGCGGTCATAATCAATTTCTACGTAACGTTCCAAAGTTCTAAAGTCCTTATGTCCGGTAATTTTCTTGATGGTGTACAAATCAGTGCCGTTGCGGTGCAGCTTAGTGATAAAGCTCCGGCGGGTGCTGTGAGTCGATATTCCCAAAGCGCTTAAACCGGCTTTGTCCACGGCTGCGCGAAGAATCATATCTGCCCATCTCAGAGTTATTGGTTTGTCCCCAGTGCGATCCGCAAACAGGTAGGGTGATGTAGAATCATCGAAGTTCGCGTGCAACGACTCAAGAAGGACTTGATGCACCGGCACTTGGCGCGTCGTTCGCTTGCCGTCCGGCGTCGCTTTCCGGGTGCTGGCACGAAAATTGATACAATCTCTTGGAGTTCCGTCCGGGTTGTAGCAATCGTCTTTTCGCAGCTGTACCAAAGCACCCCAGCGCTCGCCGGTGTACCAAGCTAAATCTAAAAGCAACTTATATTTTTTGCTTTTAATTTGTTTACGAATTTTTGAATAATCCGAATCAGACAATAAACAAGCTTGTCCGTATCTGTCATTTTTCATTTACTTGTTCTAAATTTAGTTCCGGAATAACCAGTTGCAATGGTTAAACCGGAATATTTTTTTATTTAGCTATTAACTAAACACTGCTCTAATCTATTCACAGCAATAGTTATAGCGCCTCAGTAATTGTTCTGGATTTACATATAACCGGAACATTGGCATAACTTTAAATGTTGAATTATCAATGAGTCAATAATCAATAAAAAGTTTATGGCTCAAATCGTCGATCTTACTTGGCAAGAATTAGAAATTGCTTCTGGGAATTCTCTAATAATTACAGAGCCTGGTTTAGGACTTTTATTGAGATTGTCAGTTCTGACAGGAATTATTGACACTTCAGCTACCGCTAAGAGAACTACTGGTGTAGTCCAAGCACTTTATCAATTGCGAGAATGGGCAGCAGCAGCGCAAGCTACAGTTAACGCCGGACAATCGATAGGTGAAAGACTCGCAGCTTTTCCACCAGCTAGCAACGGCACTGCTGTAAACGGTTTTGTTATGTCGAGCGGTCAAATAATCGTCCGCACGCCCCTAGCAACTACTGGCATTGTAGGAGCGAGTAATTAATTGGCTAGTTCTAGAGGAATCTTTCGGAATGTTAATATTTTGCATGAATTTAACGTTGGCACTAGCACCACTGCAATCGAAGTTTATCAACCCGGCTGGTTAAATTCTCTTGATGTTGTTAACAATGCAAAATATTCCGGTTTTATCACATCGTTGCGATTAACAATTGATATCACTTCAATTAATTCAATGAGTATTGTGGAAAGTGACATTTTGGATAATAACGACACAGTTGCTAGCAACAACAAACAAACTTTTAACTATAACGCGAAAAAATGCCTCAGCTTCTACATGAAAACGGCTAACACCCCGCTTATCAAAATTGCTGATGCTTACTTGTTTAATCAACAACCTTATTATTACCTGGACTTAATTAACTACTTCACCTCTGCGGGGACTTTTGACGTGGCACCTGACGCAACTATCGCGTGTCAGGTGGTAGATGTGGGTTATGGCTTATTACAGGGTAACGACCGGGTAATGCTGTTAGGTTGTGCGGTAGAAGAATCGCCTTACTCTGAAGTCGCACCCATCACTGAAGTTCCAATTATATCTAGAAACCTTGCAAATAATATAAGCACAACTTCCGGCGCAATAGTTAACAGCAACCTTAAAAGAAAAGGAATTGTATTTTTTAATAGTAGTGAATTGATTGTGTATCTTGATACGGTAAATACTGTATCAACCAATTCGTACTTAGTAAAACTTGTTCCGGGCGCTTATTATGAAGCGCCCAACCCGGTTTACACAGGAAATTATTATGCAGTAACTACAGAACCCAACACTTCAATTGACATTAGGGAGTTTCTGTAAATGCCAGTAGATTACGCCGAAGCGACTAAATTACAGGATTTTAAAGTTGATGTCTATAAAAGCAGTGATACGCCGAATAGTCAACCAACTGCAACGTCCCCTCTCACACCTCCAAGCCAATTGTCAGTTCCCAATCGCGACACTGGTTTGGGAAAGCCTAATAACTTACCACAACGTCAAAATTCTCTAAGGAATGATGGACAGTACCGGACGATTGACGTAACGCCGACTAATACCGCAAAGCCAGCACCCTCAAAACAACTTAATCAGCTTAGTAATGGGACGGCTGGTGAGGCTGCTATGGCAGAACTTGCTTATTATGCAGGATTCTTAATTGATGGTTTTATTGACGGGACACAAAATAAAAATCCTTTTAAACAAGCTACCAAAACAGTACTAACACCGACTGAAAGTGTTGCCTATAGTACAGGAAACATGGCAGGACAGGAAGCGAGGGACTTAGCAAAAGATGCTATAAAAAATAGTGAAAAATTACTTGACGATTTATGGAGAAATAAGCCTACTTTTGAAATACCACAAATCAAAATACCGAAATTTGATTTACCAGAATTACCAGATTTTGAAATACCTAAATTCCCTGATTTTAAGTTCCCTGAGATTTCATTCCCAAAAGCTCAATCAATAGATATTCCTAAACCAGAATTACCAAAGCAATCATTAACAGATATAGTAAAAGACATAGACATTATAAATTGTGGCGGCGTTACGATGAAAGTCGCTTTTGTCTTTTTGATTATGGGGGATGGGGTAACTGTTGATAATGGATCTGGCGGGTATTTTGTAATACCAAATCGAAGGCAAAGCGATATTGAAACTTTTGTTAGTGCTACTATCCGGGACATTCCGAACTACGCAACCGGTACCCTTGAAGGACTGTTAGAAGGAGCAGGGCAATCTGGATTTAATCCTTTTTTTAAAGACGAAGAAATAGAATATACCCGATATACTTTTGTCCCAATTACAGCAAGTTCAGATGGGTATATTGGCTTTTATCAGGGTTACAGAACTTATCGATACCCCTACTATAAAGCAGTGGTTAATACTATTTCTATCCCCAGTGGTATCAGTATCAAAAAAGTATTAAATCATCTTTCACAAGGCGATATTCAGCCCGAAGTATATTATTTATC
>CASBQC010000207.1 GCA_949127805.1 Nostocales cyanobacterium PMM_0081 | reverse complement strand
GAGTGGGGGAGTGGGGAATAACTCCTACTCCTAACTCCTAACTCCTAATTCCTAAGTCCTCAACACTCGATTAGGCGGATGCGGCAACTTTGTTGTTGATGTAGTCTACTGCTTCTTGAACGGTGGTAATTTTTTCGGCGGCTTCATCGGGAATTTCAATATCAAATTCTTCTTCTAAAGCCATTACCAGTTCAACTGTATCTAGGGAATCAGCCCCTAAATCGTTGGCAAAATTGGATTGTGGTGTTACCGTCCCAGCGTCAACACTAAGTTGATCGGTGACGATTTTCTTGACCTTTTCAAAAATTTCCGCTTCACTCATAGATAAAAGTCCTTAACCAGTTGCTACGATCCGCTCTTTAGGGCGATGTGGTTTTGAGCATATACATCTTATCGTCAAGCGCGATCGCCCGTACACTGTCAAGGGTTTTTCTTAGGAAAATCCCTGACCCGTTTTTCACGAAAGAACAGTTGGGGTTTCACAATCGAAAAAGTGCGATCGCGGGAGCAAATGAGTGTAAATGCTTCTGTTGTCTAATTCTCACTAAATTTTTTGCCCATGTCCACGCTTTATATACAAAGCTTTGCCAGCATCACGGACAGGCAATAATAAAACAGTTATTGTTTAAGGGCAACTACCCTAACCCAAATATACTTCCATGCTATCTCAGACGCTAAAATACGCTTACTTCCCAGGTTGTGTTGCCCAAGGTGCTTGCCGCGAGTTAAGCTTATCTACCAAAGCTTTAACAAAAGCTCTGGGTATTGAACTGGTAGAATTGAAAAAGGCTGCTTGCTGCGGTTCGGGCACTTTTAAGGAAGATTCCCAACTGCTAGAAGATACGGTTAATGCCCGAAATATTGCTTTAGCAGAAGAATTAAATTTGCCCCTACTCACACATTGCAGCACTTGTCAAGGTGTCATTGGTCATGTTGATGATCGTTTGAAAGAATGCCAAAAAACAGACCCCCAATACATCGACAAAGTTAATGGCTTTTTAGAAAAAGAAAGCTGTTCACCTTATCGGGGAACTACTGAAGTTAAACATCTCCTCTATGCTTTGGTGTGTGATTATGGTATAGAGGAAATTCAAAAACGAGTCACCCATAAGTTGAGTGGGTTAAAATGCGCGGCTTTTTATGGCTGTTATCTTCTCCGTGCTCAAAAATCCATGCCTTATGATGACCCTTTCCAACCGGAAGCGATGGAAAATGTCTTTCGGAGTGTGGGTGCAACACCAATTTATTATCGAGGTCGGACTCAATGTTGCGGATGGCCTCTTTCGAGTTATGCTACTACCCAATCGTTTAAAATGGCGGGGATGCATATTCAAGATGCCCTAACATCTGGTGCTGATTGTATTGTTACACCTTGTCCCCTGTGTCATTTGAATTTAGATTCTCGTCAGCCTGAGGTGGAAAAAGTCATCGGGCAAAAATTAGGTTTGCCGGTGTTGCATTTACCGCAGTTGATTGCTTTGGCGTTAGGTATTAGTCCCCAAGAACTCGGTTTAGAAAGGCACATTGTTTCAACTAAGCCAGTGTTGCAGAAATTGGGCTTGTAAAGTTAGGAGTCAATAGTCAATAGTCAGGAGTCAGAATTAAAAGCAATTTTTTCGCTCAACATTGCAATCAGCGCGATTTGATTACGTGTAAATTAATTTGTTCTGACTATTGACCCTTGACTATTGACCCTTGACTATTGACTATTGACTATTGACTATTGACTCCTTACTTTTGCCCTAAACGCTGCAATTGTTTGAAAGTCTGATACATTTGTGGTAGGCGGCTATAAATCGCAGCTACTCTCAAAAAGATTTTGTGAGGCATTGCCGGTGTTCCAGAAACAATTTCTCCTGCTGGAACATCACTGAGAATTCCTGCTTGAGCGGTAGCGATCGCACCATCACCCATTTTTGCTTGATTGGCTATTCCTGTTTGTCCTGCCAAAATAACCCGATTGCCAATTTTTACCCCTCCTGCCATACCAGATTGTCCGGCTATAGCACAGTAAGCACCTATTTCGCAACCGTGTGCTATTTGCACTAAGTTGTCAATTTTTGTACTACGACCTATGCGTGTTTCACCGACGGATGGACGGTCTACCGCGCTATTACAGCCAATTTCTACGCCATCTTCTAAGACAACATAACCGGATTGTTCCATTTTGAACCAACCCGTGGCAATGGGAACAAAACCAAAGCCTTCTGAACCGATGACAGCACCACTATGAATGACGCAATCTGCGCCAATGCGGGCGCGTTCGTGGATGGTACAATTAGCGTGTAAGATTGTGCGATCGCCTATTTTCGCATTTGGATAAACTACTGCATTTGGATGAATGCAGACTTCGTTGCCTATTTCCGCTTCTTGCTGAATCACTACATGGGGACCAATGTAAACATCAGTGCCAATTTTGGCTGTTGGGTGAATTATGGCGGTAGGATGAATTTCTGGAGTTGGGCGGTATGGTTGATAAAAAAGTGCGATCGATGCAGCAAACATCAAGCGCGGATTTCGCGTGGCTATCCAAAGGATACCGCGTTCTTCTGCAAGCATTTGTAATTTTTCGTCTTGAGGTAAAATTAAAGCGCTAGCATTGGTCTTGCCGATAAAAGAGGCAAATTTGGGTCCTTCTATGTAGCTCAGATGACCTGCTTTCGCTTCATCAACCGCTGCTACTCCTGTAATTTCGATATCTTCGTCTTTATTAGCTGTGAGGCTGTTCTTGCTATCACTGTGGCTGAGTTTTTCAACTATTTCGCTAAATTTCATGTTGTTTATTCACAAGTCAAGTAAAGGGGACTGGGGACGCTTGGAGTAGAAAGTCTTAACAACTAACAACTACCCAATAAAACATTTCCCACTTTACACTTCATCTTGCAAACTTCATCTTCTGGATAATACCCTTGATACCTCGATAAATACGGTATATCAGAGGATAGCGCACGACAAATAATAATTTTTGTAAAGCTTGCCAAACTTCGGTATTTACGAATTTTTCTTTAATTAAATATCCTTCTAGCCAATTTAAGTAATTCGCGTAGCTAGGACTCATATTCGTGATATGATATTCCCCTGTTTGCAGCGCTATATTACAAGTAGAATCGGGATGCTGTCGATATTTATCCCAGCAACCACTCTCGACAAATACAGGATATTTTAAGCAAATTTTCGCGAAGAAAGCTTGGTCTTCGTACATGCTGCCAAAGCTTTCTTCATGTCCACCAACAGCTTCTACGACTTCGCGTTTAATCAGAACTGCACAAGTACCGGGTGTTTCTGCTTTTGTGCATAAAAAGAGCGGCAGCAGAGTTGGTGGTTGAATTAATGTATCGGGTTTGACACCAAGTTTGCGGTAGCGATCGCGTGTCATATCTTCTGGCTTACCAGTCCAGCTAAACCACATCTGCGTTGCTCCGTAAACCATCGCCGCTTCGGGATATGATTGCAAAATTGCTAGTTGTTTTTCGAGTTTCGGTGGTAGCCAGACATCATCAGCGTCTAAAAAGGCGATATAATCACCTTTGGCGTTGCGGGTACCTAGGTTGCGGGAAACACTCTTTGCTAGATTTTGATGGTTTGGGTGTTCTAGGTAGCGGACTTTTTCTGGATATTTCTCTGCATACTTTTGAGCGATCGCAGTGCTATTATCAGTGGAACCGTCATCTACTAATAATAGTTCCCAGTTCTCATAAGTTTGGGCAAATACACTGGCGATCGCTTCTTCGATGAATTTTTCACCATTTAAGAAAATCATTACACCAGAAATTAATGGCTTGGTACTCATATTTTAGGAAAGTTTCGGGAAAAACTTATGGAAAAACGAACCGCAGAGAAGCCAGCGCCGTGCGGGGGTTCCCCCCGTTGAGGCGACTGGCGCGACGCAGAGGACGCGGAGGAAAGAGGTAGAGTAGAGTTTTTGCGTAGATGTTGTTTTAATTTGCGAACCAGTTTGATAGTCGTTTTGCAAATTCTTCTCCATTCCAATTTCCCACAGCAAAGCGAGGTAGTTGAAAGCGATCGCTATTTTTGCCGACAATGTTTGCATTAGTAGTACAAGCACAGGTAAATCCGGCTTGGCGGACAATCTCACTAGTTTCGCTATTATAATTTCCGTGGGGATAGGCAAAACTTTCGATTGGATGTCCGAAAATTTCTTCTAGTTGGACTTTATTTTCTTGGATTTCCTTTTGCTGTACTTCGGGTGGAATTGTGGAAAGAAACGGATGTGTCACTGTATGAGCACCAACTTCGATGATGCTTCCTGGTTGTAAACTAGAGAATTCCTCTATTGTCATCATCCGGTGAGTTGGACGTAATTCTGGCTTTTTGTTTGCCCATAAAAGTAGTTGATCTAAAAGATGCGATCGCTCTATTGCGGGTAAGGGATAGAGTAATTCATAAAGCGAGTAGTAAAGAGAATAACGTTCATTCGCTGTTGCGTCTAACTTCCATTGGTGATTAGTGCCGTTAATATTTAAAGATAAGGCTTCTGGTAAAATCCCTGGTTGTAGCAATATCCTATCCAGTTCATCCGACCAAAATTCACGCTTTTGTTCCATGTATCCTGTTGTCAGAAAGATAGTAGCGGGAATTTCATACTGTTCTAATAAAGGTTTAGCGTTATACAAATTATCGCTGTAACCATCATCAAAAGTGATAACTATCTGACGATGAGGACGCTTACTATTTTTTAAAGTCTGGTTTAATTGTTGTAAGCGCACTACTGAGCCAAGTTTTTGTAATACTTGCAGATGTTCGGCAAAATAAGGTGGACTGACACACAACTCCCAAGGATCGGATTCGATGTCAGTTACTCGGTGGTACATGAGGATCAATCCTCCTGGTGCGATGCGGTTTCGCACACGTTTTGCTATTCGCTTTAATTTGCCGCTTCCAGGTATCCTCATAATATTTCCTTTGGTTTGACAGCGCGGACACTTATTAATAGTTCATATTGGCGATCGTGATGATCTAATTCTGCTTTTTCTAGTTCAACGGTTGCTATCCCTTGCAAAAAGGCGATCGCTGCTAACACATTTCCGTAACTCTCTACCTGAATATTTGTTTCTGGGAAGAACTCTGCAAACAGCCGTTTTCCTGATTGGCTGGTAAAACTCCAACACCAGTAATCTCCCCATTCATCGGCAGGTGTCAGGCTAATACCCGAAAATGTGGCTAGTACAACTCCACCAGGCTTGAGAATACGGTATATTGTCTTGAGTGCTGCCCGCGTATCGTAAATACATTGCAATGTTTGCGTCAAGATAAAGCAATCAAAAGCATCTGAGGGTATGTGTTCGGCGTTGGTTAAATCCCCAACGATGGTTGCTTGCGGATTCCCTTCGACAATATGAAGCACATCGCTTTCAGTGACATTATTACCTCCAAACTGCCGTGTGTAAGAATTATCACCAATTTCTAAGACACGCCCTTTCACATCAGCGGCATTTTTGGCGATAAACTTTTCTATATAGTAACGGTCAATGGGTAAACCTCGGTCATAGCCAAATTGTCGGCTAATTGGTCTTAATTTTCGCAGACTACCAAAGTCTACTGCACCCACTGGTGGGGTATATTTATCACCTGACATTTGCGTTCCTATCCAACGGTGAATAGAGGCAGGTAATGTGCGCTTGGCAATTGATTTTAGTGTGTCTTTCATCTATTTGATTAATTATTATTTATTCTTTCTTTAAGAGTAAATTCAACTGAAAATGTCAGTTTTGAACACCACCATATTGTAGATGATAAAGCTGAGAAAATAACCCGTTAAGTTGTAACAATTGCTGAAAATTTCCTTGTTCTACTACTTGTCCTTCTTGTAATACAAGGATTTTATCTGCTTGTTCAATTGTGGATAAACGATGGGCGATAATAATTACTGTGCGATTTTGACCAAATGTATTAATTGCCTCTTGAATTAAACTTTCAGAAACGCTATCGAGTGCATTGGTAGCTTCGTCGAGAATAAATATTTGTGGATCGCGAACGATCGCACGTGCTAAAGCTATGCGCTGTCTTTGTCCCCCGGAAAGACGAACGCCGCGATCGCCTAGTATGGTATCATAGCCTTCGGGAAATTTAGTGATAAACTCATGAGCGTTTGCTTGTTTAGCCGCGTTGATAATTTCGGCTTCTGTAGCATCTAAACGACCATAAGCTATGTTCTCCCGCACTGTGGTATTAAAGACATAAACGTCTTGGCTGACAATCGCAATGTGATTTCGCCAAGATACTAAATCTAATTCTCGTAGAGGATGCTCGTCAATGTATATTTCTCCTTGTGTCACGTCATAAAAACGGCAAATTAAGCCGATAAGTGTCGATTTACCTGCACCTGAAGGTCCAACTATAGCGGTAGTTTTGCCTTGAGGAATAGAAAAAGAAACTTCTTTTAATGCAGCTTTGTCTGTGGCATTGTAGTGGAAACCAACAGATTTAAATGTGAGCGATCGCTTTAAACCATGAGAATAAATATTTCCGGAACGAATAAAATGTTGTTCGGGAATTTCTAACAGAGATACGACATCTTCAACTGACGCTAATAAACCCATTAAAGTGACGCGATCGCTATCTAATTTCCTCACCGATGGCTGTAAGCGATAAAGCATGAAGATAAAGGTTAACAAAGTCGGTAGATTCGCTTTATTTTGCAAAGCGATAATCATAATACACACCAACAAAGCCACCGATAAAACTTCCGAAAGTGGTCCGGAGATGGTGTAGAGTTTCGCTAACTTGAAGGCTGCAATACTTGCTTGGTTTGTTAGCTGCTCAAAACGCTTATATTCGTAAGCTTCTTGACCAAAAGCTCTAATCACCCGCATTCCATAAAAGCCTTCGAGCATCCGATTTCCAAGGCGATCGTTTGCTTCTACTGCTTGTCTTCCTAACTTCTTCGTTTGACGTGTTACTTGTTGAATTGTCAGTGAAATTCCTAACAAAGCAACAGCTACTAAAAAAGTCAGTTGCCAAGAAGTTAGCATTAACAAAACGACAAATACAAGAATTGTAGATAAATTTATTATTAGATTAATTATAGTTGATATTGCATCACAGGTACGCCAACTTTCCGTATGCAATGTATTTAGTAATTTCCCTGATTGCTTCGAGTCTAAAAAACTATAACTGACCCTCAAAATCTGCTGAAAAAGTTTAGATACTAATTGAGAACCAATATGCCAATAAAGCCAAACCGAAAGAAGCGAACTGCTATAAGCAAGTAGATTTTTTAAGAGAACACACCCGAAAATAGTTAATGGAATAATTAACAGTCGATTACTTGGGGGAATATCACTAAATAATCGATTTAAAATACTTCCTAAAAATGTTCCACTTCCTGATTGAGAGTTTCCGGGTTCTAAACTTTGAAGAAAAGGAATAAATAAACTAATTCCCAAGCCTTCAGACAAAGAAGTTAAAATTCCTAAGATGATAATTACTGGAATTGCCCACGGATACAGGTTTATAAGTGGAAATAGTTTTTTAATTACCCCAGTACTTTTCATTAGTTTCTACTAATCGTTAGGTATATATT
>CASBQC010000206.1 GCA_949127805.1 Nostocales cyanobacterium PMM_0081 | reverse complement strand
CCTCCCCTCCCCCACTTCCATCCGTAATGCTACGCGATCGCCATAACTTACCCGCTTGCAAACAATTCCATCAAAAGTTACACTTTTTAAAACATTCTCATTTTTGCGCTTGCGATAGCAAAGCACTTTTAACCGCCCAAACGCCTAAAAAACGTTTGTGTTGTTCTTTCCGGAACAAAAGAGGAATTTTATCAAAATTCTTCGAGTGCGGTGTAAACGGGCGATCGCTACCCTCCAAGGTAAGATTCCCGAAAGGTGTGAGCATTGCCAAATTGTCTGCATTGTCTGACTTGTCAGGCAAAACTGCGGACAAATCTGGTGGCAATAACAAAAAACCGAAAACTTGCTTGTAAACATAATTCATCGAAAAGGAGCGTAGTCAATGGGACTACCCTGGTACCGAGTACATACAGTCGTTCTGAACGATCCGGGTCGGCTGATATCTGTACACTTGATGCACACAGCCCTAGTGGCAGGCTGGGCTGGTTCGATGGCTTTATACGAACTAGCTATTTTTGACCCCAGCGACCCCGTACTAAACCCAATGTGGCGTCAAGGGATGTATGTGCTACCCTTCATGTCACGCTTAGGCGTAATTGGCTCTTGGGGTGGCTGGAACGTCACAGGACAGCCCGGTTACGATCCTGGTTTCTGGTCATTTGAAGGTGTAGCCGCTGCTCACATCGTTCTTTCTGGTCTATTATTCTTAGCTGCCGTTTGGCACTGGGTTTACTGGGATTTGGAACTGTTCCAAGACCCCCGCACTGGTGAACCCGCTCTTGATTTGCCAAAGATGTTTGGCATTCACCTGTTCTTGTCTGGTTTACTTTGTTTTGGTTTTGGTGCTTTTCACCTCACCGGGCTATTTGGACCGGGGATGTGGATTTCTGATGCCTACGGCTTAACCGGTCACGTTCAAGCAGTGGCGCCTGAGTGGGGACCTGCTGGGTTTAACCCGTTTAACCCTGGTGGGGTTGTGGCTCACCACATTGCTGCTGGCGTGGTTGGTATTATTGCTGGCTTATTCCACCTGACAGTACGACCCCCAGAGCGGCTTTACAAAGCTTTGCGGATGGGGAACATCGAAACTGTACTTTCAAGCAGTATTGCCGCAGTATTCTTTGCCGCCTTCATTGTTGCCGGTACTATGTGGTACGGTAACGCCACTACCCCAATTGAACTGTTTGGTCCTACCCGTTATCAATGGGATCAAGATTTCTTCAAACAAGAAATTAATCGGCGCGTACAAGCTGACGTTGCCGATGGTGCAAGTCTTTCGGCAGCTTGGTCAAAAATTCCTGAAAAACTGGCATTCTACGACTACGTAGGCAACAGCCCCGCTAAAGGTGGTTTGTTCCGCGTCGGACCGATGAATAAAACCAATGGTATTGCTTTATCTTGGTTGGGTCATCCAGTCTTCAAAGATGGTGAAGGTCGGGAATTAGATGTGCGTCGTCTGCCGAACTTCTTTGAAACCTTCCCAGTAATTTTGACCGATGCTGATGGTATTGTCCGTGCGGATATTCCTTTCCGTCGGGCAGAATCAAAATACAGCTTTGAGCAAGTTGGTGTGACTACAAGCTTCTACGGTGGTCAGTTGAATGGACAAAGCTTTAAAGATCCAGCTGATGTGAAGAAGTACGCACGTCTAGCACAGTTGGGTGAACCATTTGAGTTTGAGGGAGACCAAAGCAGCAGGTTTGGCAATTCAGCCGCTAAACCCGATGGAGTCTTCCGTACCAGTCCCAGAGGTTGGTTTACCTTCGCTCATGCTGTCTTTGCTCTGCTGTTCTTCTTTGGTCACATCTGGCACGGTTCTCGGACAATTTACCGAGACGTATTTGCTGGTGTTGACGCGGATCTCGAAGAACAAGTTGAGTGGGGTCTATTCCAGAAAGTGGGTGACAAGTCAACCCGCCGCAAGGAAGCTTAATAAAGGATGAAGGATGAAGGGTGAAGTATAAAAAAGAAGAAGTTTGTAAATCTTCATACTTCATCCTTTATCTTTCATACTTCATCCTTTAGAATTGGTACACTATCATTACTAAACTGGCTGGATAGGTAGGAAGTTGTGATATGGAAAGCATTGCATACATTTTGATTTTGACCTTGGCAATAGGAGTTCTTTTCTTTGCGATCGCATTTCGCGAACCTCCCCGCATTGAAAAGAAAGACAAATAGAAGATTTTCTCTGCTATTAGACTTTTAAACCCAAAATATAAGCCTTTTATCCGTTGCTACCATGTGATAGCAACGGATATTTTTTTGATGTTGTTTCTTTTTTATTAATGATTGAAAACTAAGGATACTCGTTGATTTGCTTAAAACCACGTCCACTCCCAGGACGCGAATTTCTTCCCCAGTCCCCAATCCCTTTTATCCAAAAGTGCGATCGCTTCCTGATCTAAAATTAATTACTCAATGATTAATTACGGCTTTGGATGTGTGATACAATATTCCATCTTGAAGTTAATATGTGTTTAATCGAGCTTTTCTGCGCTAGGATAGAAAAGATGTAAATGTAAACAGGCGCAACAAAGGCGCTTACATATACATTCGGCTTGATCAATAACTTTACGGAGACTAAAACCAGGTACAAAACAGCATGGTCAATCAGAAATTAACCGCTACAGAAATTGGCTTCACTCACGAAGATTTCGCTGCTCTATTAGACAAATACGATTATCACTTTAGCCCTGGAGATGTTGTACCAGGAACCGTTTTCAGTATAGAGCCGCGCGGCGCTCTGATTGACATTGGTGCAAAGACAGCAGCATATATACCTATACAAGAAATGTCTATAAACCGGGTCGATGCCCCGGAAGAAGTCTTACAATCAAACGAAACGCGGGAATTTTTCATCCTCACAGATGAAAACGAAGATGGTCAATTAACTCTTTCTATTCGTCGCATCGAATACATGCGAGCTTGGGAACGAGTTAGACAGCTGCAAGCAGAAGATGCTACAGTTCGTTCTGGCGTGTTTGCAACCAACCGTGGTGGAGCTTTGGTCAGAATCGAGGGATTGCGTGGATTTATCCCAGGTTCTCATATTAGCACCCGCAAACCTAAAGAAGAATTGGTAGGCGAAGATTTGCCATTGAAATTCTTAGAAGTAGACGAAGAGCGTAATCGTTTAGTTCTATCCCATCGTCGAGCGCTGGTTGAGCGTAAGATGAATCGCTTGGAAGTCGGTGAAGTTGTTATAGGTACAGTTCGCGGTATCAAACCTTACGGTGCATTTATTGATATTGGCGGTGTGAGTGGTCTGCTGCACATTTCCGAGATTTCTCACGAACATATTGATACACCTCACAGTGTATTTAATGTCAATGATGAAGTGAAAGTCATGATCATTGACTTGGATGCAGAAAGAGGTCGGATTTCTCTGTCTACCAAGCAGTTAGAACCCGAACCGGGTGATATGATTAAAAATCGCGATTTGGTATACGATAAAGCAGAAGAAATGGCTGCTAAATATCGCGAACAAATGTTAGCTAAACAGCAAGGTATTACAGCAGTTGCTGAAGTTGCTGAAGCTGATGTATTGGCTGAGGAAGATATCCCATCAGCAATGGAAGAAGCGGAAATTCCCCCAGCAATAGAAGAAGCAGAAATCCCAGTAGCTGCTATGGAAGAAGCGGAAATCCCCGCAGTAGTGGAAGAAGAAGCACCCGCAGTAGTAAAAGAGGAAACACCCTCAGCAGTAGAAGAGGAAGCACCCGCAGCAGTAAAAGAGGAAACACCCTCAGCAGTAGAAGAGGAAACACCCTCGGCTGTAGAAGAGGAAACACCTTCAGCAGTAGAAGAGGAAACACCTTCAGCAGTAGAAGAGGAAACACCTTCGGCAGTAAAAGAGGAAACACCTTCAGTTACCCTTGAGGAAGCACCTTCAGTCGTAGAATAATAATGCCCTTGAAATCATTTTGAAAAGAGAGAGGTTTTTCCTCTCTTTTTTTGTATCAAGTAGTAATGCGTAAATTATTTAAACAGGGTGGATTGTGGCAACTATTAAGTGTAGAAATATAACGTTTTCTAATATCCAGGCGATTTTGTTTGACAAAAACGGTACTCTGGAAGATTCCGAAGCGTATTTGCGATCGCTTGCACAAAAAGCAGCACGCATCATAGATGCTCAAGTTCCCGGAACTGGTGAACCTTTGTTAATGGCGTTTGGGATTAATGGCTCAAGCCTAGATCCTGCTGGTATAATCGCCGTAGCAAGCCGTCGTGAAACAGAAATCGCTGCTGCTGCATATATCGCTGAAACTGGCAAAAGTTGGTTTGAATCGCTCAAAATCGCCCGTCAAGCCTTAGATGAAGCCGAAAAATACACCGGCAATACTTCTTCACCGTTGTTTGTTGGTAGTTTAGACGTGTTAAAGTACTTGTCAGAAGCAGGATTGAAACTCGGTATCCTCTCAGCGGCAACCACAGCAGAAGTTAAGGAATTTGTCAAGCATCACCAATTAAGCGATTACATTCAATTGGAAATGGGAGTGGATGAAGGTCCGAGTAAACCAGATCCGATCTTATTTTTACAAGCTTGCAAATCTTTGGGAATAGAACCCAGCGCTACCTTGATGGTAGGTGATTCTGTAGGTGATATGCAAATGGCGCGTAACGCTTATAGCGCAGGTTGCATTGGTATTACTTGGATTGGTAAGCTTGATAATGTCCGAGGTGCGGATGTGGTGATTAATCAGCTTGATGAAATTCAAATTGTAGAAGCTTAATCACGCAGAATGCGATCGCATTCTTTCAAAGGCAGCATCAAACTTAATTTTCACCTGATTAACGTCTGAAAACCTGCTTGTACGAAATGCCGATCAAAGGTCAAAGCTTGGGTTACTCCTGCTTGCTTCATGACCACAAATGAAATACAATCGACCAAACCCCATGCTTTATCTTGGTGAGTTTTGTAAAGCGTAAAGGCTTGCTCAAATAATTGGGGGGTGAGTCGCACAATTTCTACTTCATCTGAGGCAAAAAACTCCTCGATCACTTCAACAGCCTCGTCTTTATAATTGCGTGCTAAAGCGTTACCAATCTCTAACAAAACTGCATCCGTTGTTAGTAATGGATAGTTTTGCAATCTATCAGCTAATTCAGAGGCTTGTTGGTGATATTGGTCACGCTGATTAATTAGCGCTACAACAAATAAAGTATCAACAAATATCTTATTCGACAACCTTTTCTCCGCTTACATATAAATCGAGATTAGCAGCAAAATCTTTTGGTGCATCAATTTTGATTTTTTTCAGTTTCGACATGAAGCTTGCCTTTTTAGGCTGTTGTTTGGATTGGGTAAAATCTTTAATTAAAATATATAGCTCACCGAGATATTCTTCTTTGAGGCTGTCAATTTCTGCTTGGATTTGTTCTTTTGTATTCATTTTTGCCTCTCCCATTTTATCCCAATTGTAGGCAATTTTAGGGATATTGAAGCGGTCGGGCGTTCCCGCTTCTCCTGTCGGAGACGCTACGCGAACGGGTTGCCGTAGGCGATCGCCCCCAGTTATCTTTACAAAAGTGCCTATATGTGCTTAAATTGTGTCGGTTATGTCTGGTTGTCATCCTGAACTATCCGCCCCAAGTACAGTACCAGAAAATCTTTGGCAGCAGAAGAGTTAATTTTCTCTAACGCTTCGATAATCTCTGGAATTGATTCAGCCAGAGGATCTCTTATCTCGTTGAACCACTGACTAACAGTAGAACGGTTAATGCCCATTGTCACTGCTAACTGATTTTGGCTAATGCCGTAAGTTTCTAGTACCTGTCTGAGTGCTTTTCCTGCTCTTCCCATGCCTTCAATAGTCTCAGAGGTAGATAACCAAGTAAATGATTCGAGTTGAGAACATATAAGGTAGGATGGTATTGTTCTGAGTTGAGAACATAATCGTTTTTAAGAAATTAGCGATCGCTCTTTCCATGAAATCACAGGCGATCGCTTCTTTTTGATAACTTTTATCAGAAAAAATAAATTATGTCAAAAT
>CASBQC010000205.1 GCA_949127805.1 Nostocales cyanobacterium PMM_0081 | reverse complement strand
GGCTTGGCTACACGAGACTTTACCCGCGATTAGGCGGGTTGAAAAACCTTGATTTTAGTTAGTCCACGCAGGTGGACTTTGTTTGTGTAGTAGCGAATTATATTCGCCCAAAACTTTTCTTTTCAAACATCCTCTAAGAGTAATTTTTCACAACCAACAACCATCAACTATCAACTATCAACTATCAACCATCAACCATCAACCAACAATTATCGATATCCCTGCCAAGGTGTGATTTCTAGTGTACCGTTGGGCTGGAATAGTACTTGGTAGTGAGCGAGGGGTTGTTTGGTGTTGGGAGGTGCTACATTTGAACCGTAAAGTGCGTTGAATATCTTGGGAAGCGGTGTTTCCCGGAAATAATCAAAAGCTACTTGGTTAAGTGGTTCATAATCGGCGATGGTGCCATCTTTGTTGACGGCGACTCGATACTTCAAATTTTGGGGAAAACTGGGAGTACCGCTCCAATTTTGGCGAATTGTATCATAAAGCTTCTGATTTAAATCTTTGACGGCGTTGGCATCTGTGATTTTTGCGCCGATAACTTGTGGTGTGTTGGCGTATCCCCGCCAAGGGCTAACTTGCAGCACACCTTGCTGTGTAAATACTACTCGAAATTGAGCGATCGGTTCATTGTTAATGCCACCACGTTTGGCGGGATTGTAAAGTAGTTTCGGCAAGGGAGTTTTTTCTATTGCCTGATTTGCTTCTTTATTCGTCGCTTTATAACCAACGATCGCACCATCTGCTGCCACACCGAGACGATAAACTAAATCCTCCTTTAATCCTGAGCGAGTAGCCCAGTCGGGATTAATTTGGTTATAGACTTGGCGATTTAATGCCCGCAGTTGGGAAGCATCAGTAATTTCCGGAACTGTTTTTAAAAGAGCTTCTAAATCTGTTGTAACTGCGCTTGTTGCAGTCGGGGTGGTAGTTGGTGTGGGAATAGCATTTGCTATGGGAGAAGCACTGGCTGTGGGATTTGTAGCATCTGCTGCTGAAGATGTGTTGCTGGGTGTTGTAGAGTTAGTCTGCTGTTGTGGTTGACGCACTTGTGGCACTGGAATCAAACCGAATGCAAGAGCACATACAGCCAAACTCGATACACCCACACCAGCGGGTACTGCCTGCTTGATAAACGCTTGACTAGCAATACCAGAACCTTTGCCAACAGGTTGTAATTCTAGTGACAACTCTGGTAAAGTTTGGCTATCAGCAAAAAACTGATCCACCGCTTCGACTAAATCAAACAACTGCACGCTATTCAAATCGATTTGAATTGGCGCTTTACCATTATTAGATTTAGCTTCTGCACTTTTTTGCACATCTGAATGCACAATCAATCTATGTCGATTGCTGTGAATTTTCTGAAACTGTACTAACTCTGATTCTGTATTGTGTGCGAGTGGGTTTGGCACACTGCTCAAAAATTCTTGAGCATAACCACTAACAGCTCTCACCAAACTTTCAAAAAATTCTCGCCCTCCCACTAATGGCGGATTGTTGCCAGATAAATAGCATTCTGCATTTACCAAAATTGACAGTTCTGGGCGCATTTCTTGGAAGTGTACCGCTCTAGTGGCATCACTTAAACCTTCTAAAAGCAGTGTGCAATTAGGTAAACTATACTTACGTTGAATATTCATTCTACTTCACCGTCAAAAAGACTAATCCAGAAGCGTTGCATTCCCGCTGTACCTGTACAAAATAATAATTTACTTAACAAATTCATCGCCAGTTCATCTATTTTTTCATCAGAAGTTAATGCCAAAAAACCAGAACGGCGGGGATTCATGCGGCTTTTAAAATGCACTCTAAATCGCTCTAGATAATTAGAAAGCCGCAAATTTTGTTCTAAGGGAATCTGTTTATCATTCATTTGTTGATAAATCATTAGCATTTGGCGGATGACAACTGTTAACCGTCGTGCCAAATAGCAAGTGATTACTACCAAAGCTTTCGCCTCCATAATTGTCAAAGGACGACGAATATTTGCTCTACGTAAAGGGTTAGTGCTACGCATTCGCCATAAATTCACTCGATCTTT
This sequence comes from Nostocales cyanobacterium PMM_0081, assembly GCA_949127805.1. Classification (GTDB taxonomy): domain Bacteria; phylum Cyanobacteriota; class Cyanobacteriia; order Cyanobacteriales; family Nostocaceae; genus Hassallia. Next base: position 2,385 of record CASBQC010000205.1, on the reverse strand, counting down.
AATAATACCTTTGAGATCCAATTCTTCAGCAAATCCCAAAATTGCTTCAGAGCCACCCAGTTCTAAAGCTTCAATTGCTAGTAAAATAAGGTCAATTTGCACGCGGGTTGTACGGGGACATCCTTGTCCGTCAATTGCAGGATCGGGGAGAGTGTCCAGAATCATCGGCGCTGATTTTTGCGTGGGACTACTGTTGAACGGCGTTAAAGAAGCGGAGACATTCATTATAAATACCTTGTGCGATCGCAACAGACTAGGTAAAACTAATTTAAGATAGCTAGTCTAAAAAGTGAACATTTTCACGCTCTGGCAGTCCTAGGACTACCTGATATATAGATTACTTACTCGTTATACTCAAAGGTTTCCGTATATTGAAATCGAAAGTTTTTAAAACATAAGTTCAACAGCAACAATAGGTAGTATAATTCCATCTTTAGCTTGGTGTAGATTCTGATAATCGTCAATGGATTGTGCGTTATGAAGCAATGATCCCAAGCGTATGACATTATAGTGTACGATTTTTCAGGTATCTAGGATTCCCCATTCCCCATTCCCTATTGTTATGGATTTAAAGTCTCTGATTCGTGACATTCCAGATTTTCCTAAACCCGGAATTGTCTTTCGGGATATCACCACACTGCTGCGCGATCCAGAAGGACTGCGCTACACTATTGACTTTTTAGCCGAAAAATGCATTGATGCCGAACTAAAAGCTGATTATATTGTCGGGATAGAGTCGCGGGGCTTCATTTTTGGTACACCTTTAGCTTATAAATTAGGAGTTGGTTTTATTCCAGTTCGCAAACCAGGTAAGTTACCAGCAGCAGTCTATTCGGTTGAATATGAACTAGAGTATGGTACGGACTGTTTGGAAATCCATCAGGACGCTTTGCCCCCCAATAGCCGGGTTTTAATTGTAGATGATTTGATTGCGACAGGTGGAACCGCGAGTGCGACGGCAAAGTTAATAGAGAAAATTGGCTGCGAACTTGTGGGATTTGGGTTTATCATCGAGCTACGGGATTTGCAAGGAAGAAAAAATCTGCCGGATGTGCCGATTATTAGCCTTGTGGAATATTAGTGAAGAGTCAATAGTCCATAGTCCAAAGTCCATAGTCACTCATATTGACCCTTGACTGTTGACTCTTGACTCTTGACTCTTGACTTTTGACTGTTGACCTTTGACAAACTATTATGACTTCTACCAGAATTTCCTTAGAAACAAGTCGAGATTGGCTGTATAGGCTGGTCACTAGCGAAACCTTTATTTATGTGATCAAGCGGCTATTACAGGCGCTTTTGACATTGTTTTTAGCATCAGCATTGTCATTTTTTATTATGCAGCTAGCACCAGGGGATTATGTCAGTTCCTTGGAGGCAAATCCGAAAATTTCCAAAGAACGAATTGACGAACTGCGACGACAGTTTGGTTTGGATAAATCTTGGCTGGAACAATTTGGACTTTGGTTGTGGAATATTTTGACGCGGGGAGATTTTGGGACGAGTTTTTCTTATAATCGTTCTGTGGCATCTTTGTTGTGGGAACGCGTGCCAGCAACGTTGCTGATGGCGATCGCTTCTTTAATTGTAACTTGGGCGATCGCTATCCCCTTAGGCATCACCGCCGCCGTCAAGCAAAATCGCGCTTATGACCGGATTTTGCAAGTTTTAAGCTACCTCGGACAAGGATTTCCCAGTTTCATTGCCGCTTTGTTTTTACTGTTCTTTGCCCAAATCACCACCCCCCTATTTCCCGTAGGTGGTATGACCAGCATTTATCACACCGACCTCTCCCCAATTGGTAAAATTGTTGATATAGGCTGGCACTTAATTTTACCCACCGTCGCTTTAAGCATCACTAGTTTTGCTGGTTTACAGCGAATCACTCGCGGCGAAATGTTAGATGTACTGCGTCAAGATTACATCCAAACGGCTCGCGCTAAAGGGTTGCCCGAAAATCGCGTTATTTACGTTCATGCGTTGCGTAACGCCGTTAACCCCTTGATTACGTTATTGGGCTTCGAGCTAGCTAGTTTATTAAGCGGTGCTTTCATTACTGAGCAGTTTTTTAACTGGCCCGGTTTGGGAAAGTTGACTTTACAAGCTTTATTAAATCTAGATGTGCCTCTAGCAATGGCAAGCTTGGTAATGGGTGCAGTACTCCTAATAATCGGCAATTTAGTTGCCGACTTAATGCTGAAAGCTGCCGACCCGCGAATTCGCCTAGAAAATTTGAATTAGTAGGGGGTTAGTTGTTAATTGCTAGTTATAGGGCAATACCGTTTAGTTAAGCCCCAAATCCTCGTAGAGACGTAGCAATGCTACGTCTCTACAGATCTAAAATCAGTACCAAAAATCTTTAACTGAACCCTATTGAGTTATAGG
>CASBQC010000204.1 GCA_949127805.1 Nostocales cyanobacterium PMM_0081 | reverse complement strand
CTCTCTCCCTCTCCCCCCCTCTCCGGGACTTCCCCCTTGCTTCTTGCCAAATATTCACCGCAACAATCCCAGATAGGGAAGTAGCCATAATTACCTATGACCAAAGCCAAGCTTCGTTATTATCTCCCGCTTCTACAGCAAAATAAATTGCTAGTGGCATAGTCTGGGTTTGTCCTGGAATATTGCCAGCTAACATCAAAGTGGCTCCGAATTCACCCAAAGCACGGGCAAAAGCCAGGGTTGTTCCCGCTAAAACTCCCGGAAGTGATAAAGGTAACATAATACGCCAAAACATCGTCCATTGGGAAGCACCAAGGGTTTTGGCTACTAACAAAAGATTCTGGTCAATTTGTTCAAAAGCTCCCAGTGCTGTTCTATACATTAATGGGAAAGAGACAACTGTGGCAGCGATCGCTGCACCATACCAATTAAAAACGATGCTAAAGTTAAACTTATCCAGAAATTGCCCAGCCGGACCATATTTGCCAAAAAACATCAGCAATAGAAAGCCAACGACTGTTGGAGGCAAAATCAGCGGAGAAACGAAGATTCCCTCAATCAGCGATTTGCCTTTACCTCGGTATCCCAACATCCAATAGGCAGCGGCAATACCAAGGAAAAAGGTAATAATTGTCGCGAGTAACGAGGTTTTCAGGGAGATCCACAAAGGAGTTAGATCAAGGGGCATAATTCAATTCACGCATTCAAAAAAAGAGAAAATTCCTATCTTGCTTCTAAAAATCTGGCATTGCTGAATTGATGTATGAATCCGGATGTAGAGACGTTGCGCTGTCCCGTCTCTACAATGATTTTAGTATTATGTAAAATCATTTTCATACCCGGATTCAGCAACGCCAAAAATCTTATTGTTTCTCAAGACTACCAACTAGTATGAATCCGGATGTAGAGACGCGAGGAACATCGCTTGTAGAGACGCAAGGAACGTCTCTACATCTTTTCCACGACGTTTGTCTATTAAATCAGCAACCCCTAAAATAGAGCTTGTACTAGATGCCGTCTCATAGTTTTAAGGCAAAAGAAAGCCGTATTTGGTGAGTACACTCTTAGCTTGCTCACTCCTCAAAAATTGAACAAACTCCTTGGCAGCAGCAACATTTTTACTGCTTTTCAGCACTGCCATCGGATATACAATTGGCGAGTGATATTTTTCATCAGCAGCAACAACGGTTTTTACCTTGTCAGAGATTTTAGCATCAGTTCTGTAAACTAGACCCGCATCAGCATTACCACTTTCCACTGCTGCTAAAACTTGGCGCACATTGTTTGCATAGACGAATTTGCTTTTTACTTTATCAAAAATGCCCAATTTCTTCAAGACTTGCTCTGCGTATTGTCCTGCTGGTACGCTTCTAGGTTCACCGATCGCAATTTTTTTGATATTATCTTGAGTCAGGTTGAAAAAGCTGCTAACACCAGTAACATTCTTTGACACAACCAAAACTAAACGGTTTTTCGCTAAAACTCCACGAGTAAGAGCAACCAACTGTCCTGCTTGTTCTAATGTATCCACCTGCTTTTTGCCCGCAGAGATAAAGATATCTGCCGGCGCACCTTGTTGAATTTGTTGTAATAAAGCACCAGAAGCGCCAAAATTATAGTTGATATTGACTCCGGGTTTACTTTGTTGGTAAAGAGTCTTTATTTCTTCCATCGCTTCTTTCAAGCTAGCGGCGGCAGAAACAAGTAAATTGCTGTTAGACTGTGCTACCACTGTAGAGTCAGTCAGCACTGGTAAGCCAATTGTTAGCAGCATGCTGAGAACTGCACTTACAATCAAGGTAGAAAATCGTCTTCTGTTCATCGTTAATCTGCTGATGATATTTTTTCATAAAATTACCCCTTGGTAATAATAATACCAACATAAATAGAGTTTACCGAATAAATTGGTAATATTATGTCAAGAAAAGAACAACTTTGATGCACATTTGAGACATCGGAAGAGGAGGGTTGTTCATAACGCGATCGCACGCAACTCCACAGTCCGATAACCCGCAACATGGGATTCTAGACATCGATCGCTCTTTAATTATGCGTTACCCAAATCCCCTAGAGACGTAGCAGTGCTACGTCTCTACATCTTTTCCACTTCTATGTCTGAGTTATATGATGTCTTTAGTGAATCGGTTCGGTGCGGTTTCTTAAAAAGCCACCACTACGTTTTGCTAAAACTGTTTGAATTTCGGCGATGATTGATAGTGCTATTTCTTGGGGTGTGTCTGCTCCCATATCGATACCAACTGGAGCATATAATTTTTGTAGTTGGTCTTTGCTATAAGTTATTTTTTCTGCATCTAAATCTTGAAGTAGTTTTTCTGTGCGCTGTTTGGGTCCTAAAACACCTATATAACGTGCGGGTGATGGTAGTAATGTTTTGAGAATTTCTAAATCGTCGTGGTAATTGTGTGTCATCACCACAGCGATCGCGTTTTCCTGAATAGATATTTCTTTGTGGACAATTTCGCGACGGGTGAGAATCACCTTGTCAGCGATCGCTAATCTTGAGAGTGTTGCTTCATGCGATCGGCAATCAACTACTGTGACATCCCAGCCTAATGCTTTGGCAAAATTAACTACAGGTACAGCATCACGTCCAGCACCATATATAATCAGTGGTGTTGGTGGTTGAATGACTTCGATTAAGACTTCTATGCTACCTAATAATTGGTATTTCTTGACTGTTGAAAGTTGATTGTCAAAGGCAGCTTGAGCGTCTTTAATAAGAAGTTTTGTTAAAGACGCTTGTTCAATATCAGTTATTACACTATTGTCGTAATTAAGAATTAGGCGTGAGCCGACTTTGGCATCAAGCGCATTTTCTACACTGAAAACGGTAGCGATAACGCCGCGCTGTTGATTATTTAAGCATTGAGCAATGAATGCGATCGCATTAACTTTCCTTTCTACATCCAAGCGTTCGATGAGTACTTGCACAACGCCGTTGCAACCCAGCCCAAATCCCCAAACAATATCTTCATCAGCAGTGTTATCGTAGGTGACAACAATCGGTTCGCCTAAATCCATAGAAAAGCGAGTATGTTGAAAGACATCATTTTCTAAACAACCACCGCTAATTGCGCCAATTATTTTTCCGGTATTTGTCATCAACATTTTCGCACCCGGACGGCGATAGGTTGAGCCAAAGGTATTAACTACAGTTGCTAAGTATGAGGTTTCACCGTTTTTTTGGCTTTCGTCGAAGGCTTTGAGAATTGCTTGTAACTCGTTCATACTGAGTTTTGCTCAAATATGTAATTTGTTTGTAGGGTTGTTGGCTGTTAACGAGGCTTTGAGACTCATTAATAACGAACCGCACTCGTAGATTTTGAAGTACCCCCCAGGGTAACTTGTTGCAAGAGCGTAGGAGTGCGATTGTTGCGGGGTACATATAATAGGAGCGAGAGAGTTTTCGCGCTCATTCCTAACAGAAAAACAGTCAATAATTCACCTTAGCAGAATTGTCTGCGGGATAAGTCAGACTCCAGTTATATTTATCATTAAGTTGGAAATACAAACCTTGGACAATTAATCGCAAAGCCAGCCGAGTTCTAATGTAATCTCTAATTATATGCGTTCCCGGTTCCGCAAAAATGTCATCATAGTATTGACTATTGCCAAAAGGTTTTTCGCAGAAACTGCCAAGATGTTTAACTGTTAAAATAAAAAATGGCGGTTCTTTGTATTTGTCTGGAACCATAAATATGCCATATACGTGGTGTTCACCAAGCCACGGTTGAACAACAACTTTAGTGGCATGTACTTTGAATTTTGGCGTTTTTGATGTCAGAAAAGGTTCTGCATTACAATCAGTATCATTCAGAGGCATCCACAGTATAATAAAGGACAGCGAAAGTAGAAAAATTGAAATATAAGTAACCAGACGACGCATAAACTAAGAGAAAGTATTTGTGTTCACATTTTGGCAATTAAAATTCCCTCGTGCAAAATAAAAGTTAGCGATCGCCTATATTCAACTCATATCATCGGAGCGCAAATCACACATATTGTAGAGACGTAGCAGTGCTACGTCTCTAACAAAAATCCCATTTATGCACATAATACTGATGCAAGGTGAACAGGACGAGATAAATAGGGGCAATGTCCCCCAGGTAATTCTATCGCATCAACTCCCAAGCGCTTGCGTGCAGCATAACGCGACCATGTAGGGGAAATTATCCTATCCTCAGTGCAGACAATATACCCGCACTCCACATCAGGCAAAGCTTGTAGGGGACTGACCTCAAAAATATATGCCATCGATTTCTGCTGCCGCATTTTGGAAACTGCCCAACCTGCTATATCTGCTTCACAGTCGTGAAAGAAAAGCTCCATTGCAGCTGCTTCGCTTTCTGAAGGATTTTTCCCCAGAGAAGCAGGTTCAAACATATCAGGTTCATCACGAAACTTTTCTAACTTACTCTCTTCTGGGCGATCGCAGCCTGCTGCCTTCATCATATCAGGCATGTCTTCATAAAACTGGTCAGCAGTACTAGTTCCGGGGTATGGAATCAGCGCAGCGAGAAACACAAGTTTACGCACAGGATGCTGAAGAGCGACAATGGGGATAACAGTACCAGCCATTGAGTGACCAACTAAGATAATATCATCTTCGTCTTGGGGAAGCGATCGCAGTACTGCATCAGCAAAGTCAGACAAACTAGCGGATGGATCTTCAATTGGCAAATCCATCGTTACTGCTTTGTGTCCCCGTGCTTCCAGTTCGGGAATTAGCAAATCCCAACACCACGCACCTTGACCGGCGCCGTGAACTAAACAAAAAATACTCATATCGTAGCGATCGCTATACTCGCTCTGTTTTATTAATTATGCTGTCAATTAAACCCTAAATGAGTGCTTCCTCAGCACTCATAAAAAAGTCCCGTTCTGAATCACGATCAATTTACTCTTTTGATTGACCAGTATTTACAGTAAATATCTGAGACTACGAAGTTATATTTAATCTTTTGGAATTTAAAATGACAAACCCCACTATTGGCATTATAATTCTCGCGGCAGGTGCATCGACTCGCATGGGCAAACCAAAACAATTGTTACCGTATCAGGGTCGCAGCTTGCTTCGTCATATAACAGAAGTAGCGATCGCCTCCCGAAACCAACCCGTCATCGTCGTACTTGGGGCAAATGCCGAAATCATAAAACCAGAAATTTGTCAACTACCTGTGGAAATTGTAGAAAATCTTCAATGGGCTTCGGGGATGAGTTCTTCAATTCGCACTGGTATTGAAGTTGTGAATGCTTTAGGGCAAAATGTAGAAGCAGTAATAATTACACTTTGCGATCAGCCTTTTGTTTCTGTGCAAGTTATCAATCAACTTGTCGAAGCATATCATAGAAGTGATAAAGCGATCGTTGCTTGCGAGTATGCAGACACATTAGGCGTACCAGCTTTATTTAACCATACTTTTTTCTCACAACTGATGAACCTTAAACAAGGAGAAGGTGCCAAGCAGATAATAAACAAATACATCAACCAAGTTACTTCTGTTTGTTTCTTGCAAGGACTTATTGATATTGATACACCGGATGATTACGAGCAATTACAAATAATAATTGACGAAAGTAATACCAAGTTGGAATTTCTCCTAGAGATGGGAGAAATTTATGATGTGTTGCCAGATGTATCAACTTGGGAGTAATCTTTTAGATGAAGCTCGCAAAAAGCCGCAATTACTTATTTAAATAAAATGAGCATCAAAAGATTAGAAAGTATAGATTCTTCAGAAATTAAAGAATTTAGAGCAGAAATACTATCAAAACGTAGTATGGGAAATGTTTTGTTTGAAATTAAACAAATCAGCTCTGATATGACCCTTGAAAAAGCTGAGGATTTGACAGAAATTCTGGATTTATTTGTTAGTCAAATGGGGTATGTAAGGCTTGGCGATCGCTGGAAAGAAATTCATCAAGCCGAAGCAACAAAAATTTTAGCATTTATCTT
>CASBQC010000203.1 GCA_949127805.1 Nostocales cyanobacterium PMM_0081 | reverse complement strand
CTCCTCACCCCTGACTCAACTCGATAATATTCTCATCTGGATCTTGGGTGAAAAGAGCGGGACGACCGGATGCGCTGGGTTGTATAGGACAATTATGTTCTAATAACTGCTGTTTTGCTACGTTCAAGTCGGTGACAGAGAAAGCGATATGAGAGTTGCGTCCCCATTTTTCATTTTGGTTTTGTGTGGGGACGGTGGGTGCGACTATTAGGTGAAGTTGAGATTCGCCAATTTGATACCACGCACCAGCGTATTTTAGCGATCGCTCAACTTTGGGCAATCCTAATACATTGCCATAAAAGTGTTCGGATTGTTCTAGGTTAGTAACGAGAATGGCTGTGTGCAGACTTTGTATGATTTGCATTGTTGGTGATATGCGATCGCTTTTATTTAAGGTTAGTTGAATAAACCTCTCCCTCCCAACCTCCCTCTCCTTGTAGGAGAGGGAGGAGAAGCAAGACAAAAATAAAGCTTTATCGTTTTTGCCGATTGTTATAGATGTAGAATTACACTATAATGGTTAAGAAGTGATTTGGCATGGCTACTTAATGGCTATTCAAAAGAAAGCAAAGAAAGTAGACAAGCAGTAATCGTAAGTCGCGGCGGCATAGCCAAGTGGTAAGGCAGAGGTCTGCAAAACCTCCACCCCCGGTTCAAATCCGGGTGCCGCCTTAATTATCGAACCTTTGTCAGTCCTATAAAATTCCTTGTCACACACCACTAGGGCGGATTTCATCTGATGCTGCGATTATTCTAGTACATTCCAGAAAGTTTCAATAGATGTCACGATAATTCAGCAAAGACCATCAAGATAGTCACATTTATAGTCACACTTGGACGATAAAATTCCTGAAGCGAACAAGCAACTCCACGATGACAAGGTGGGGGTCAAGCCACTGTTTCCCTGGCTGCAACAAGAGAGTAGAGGTATTTGACTCGAGTGATATCAGCGACTTCATCCTCATCTAGGTTTTCTAGCTTGATAGGTATTACAAGGTTTTCGTCTGACGTTAAGTTTGATTAACGATATATCGTGATATGTCTATAATGAAATTACAAGCACTTTGAGAGAAAACTTCTATGTTCTTAGGACTTCATAGACATCGCCACTTTTTTGAGTCTGGATACGACGATATGCCACCAAAAGGACGGCATCATCACCACGGTCGCGGTAAAAGACGAGATTGGGGAGACGAGGGACGGACTCCGCGTGGTGACATGAAATACATATTGCTGGAATTACTTGCAGAAGAACCCCGACATGGATATGAGTTGATTAAAGAATTAGAAGCGCGTTACGGTGGCTTCTGGAAACCAAGCCCAGGCTCAGTTTACCCGACTCTGCAATTACTTGAGGAAGGAGGTTATCTCACCTTTGAACAGATAGAAGGGAGAAAAGTATATACAATTACTGAGACTGGCAGAGAATTACTTAGTGAAAGAGGCGATCGCCTTCCATCGATGGACAGGGGAAACAGACCCCAACAGCTAATCGAATTGAAAGAGGCGATCGCACAGGTTGGTGCAGCAGTAATGCAAGTAGCTCGCAATAACAATGCCGATAAAGTGACCAAAGTACGCGAAATTCTCAACCGAGCCAAACGCGAGATTTACAGCATCCTAGCAGAAGAAGAGTAAAAAGTTACGAATTGAGACGCTCCGGTTCCTCGCGTCTCTACATAAGTTTCGAGTGAGCAATTATACCATTATTATATAAAGATGAAGCTAAAATTAGCCCGCGCAGGCGGGCTTAGTTCTTGTAGCCTCAGGCTTCCAGCCTGAGGGCAATAAAACGCAACATCATAGAGAATTGGTATAATCCCTAACTCCTAAAGTGCTTCCGGGGGAGCAATATCAGATCCGACACTGACACCAGAACTACTAGACCTAAGTCCGGGTGTAGTAGTTGGTTCCATTCGTTGAGATGATTGAGAAGCAGCCGAAGGCTTAACTTCATCTGGAATCAGCGCTCTGTCGGTATTTGCTTGCTGAGACATGATAGACAATCCTCCCACAGCTCCTGCAACCAAAGCTGTATAGCCGACATATAAATGCACGGGACGTATATCTAATCCCAATCCTGGGGAACTATTTTTCAGCTTAGAACTAATGGGTAAAATTGTTTTCGCGATCTCAGGTACAGGTAAACCAGCAATTAAACTTGTGCCATTGAGTCCTAAAGCATTTCCCATGACGCGGATAAAGCCACGCAGATAGACATCTTCTGGTAATAACTCAATGTTGCCATTCTCTATTGCTTCCATATGATACATAGGGATGTGAGTGTAAACCTTAAGTTGCGAGAGAGAAAGACCTTGAGCAAATCGCGCTTTCTGTAATTGTTGACCGATTTTTTGCAGAGTTTCTATGCGTTGTTCGGCTGCAAGTTGCTTGGCTATTTCCGCTTTTGAAAGTTTTTTAGTGCGTTTGAGCCAATGCCTTGGTACTTTAGCATTCTGATTATCTTCTTTAGCTTTCATAGAATTATCGGCTACCTTATCAGGCGATCGCAAATTTTCTTCATTAGTATTTATCTTTGGATTGTTTATGTTTAATTTAGCACTACTTAAGCACTGGGATAAGTCGGCATTTTCTGGTTCAACAGATGGTGAATCAGCAGTAAGCTTTTCTTGATTTTCTGTAACTTTTGGTTGCTGTGTTGTAAATTGCTGAAATGACAAAGCGATCGCTTCTCGGCTAATAACTTTAAACAACACCTTCGCTTCTTCAGATGAAGAACCTAGCAAATTTTGTAACGTAGCCAAAGCATTGCGATAAACTTTACTGCGGTGCAATTTCGTTTCTATTTGACCTAAAAGCGATCGCAATTCATCTTGAGAAATTTGAATAGAAGAATTTCCAGGAATCGTTAATAAATATACAGGTGTGGTAGTCATATTTTAAGCCTCTGCCAACTCTCGATTAAAAAGTGGTTTTACATGTGTAATTTCTTCGATGCTTCCATACCCTATCCGGACGGTTAAGTATCAATTTTCTTTTATCATCAACGAACTTGTAAAAATTCTTGCCATGCTGATGATTTATTTAGTCTTTTAAAGGCTTACACTTTAAAGACAAGAGTTTACTGTCAGTATTGGTCGAGTCACTAAAAATTGAAGATGCCCAGACTAAATAGTGCATCTATCTACGAGAGTATTTATTCTCAAATGATGTTATTATTGTGACTTCAATTTCAGTAGCGTGAAACCCCGCTCCCCGCACTGCCTTCCCTTTCCCCCTCTTATTTTAGAGCTTGCACTTTTTCCACAAAAGATTGCACCCATTGCAAATATTGCAACCCGGCAACTTGTGCTGTGTTGTTATGTTCTGCACTCCCAACCAAAATCAGTTTTTTCGGTTCTGGTGCAGCAGCATACAGATTTTCACTTTCTAAAGCTGGTATAGTTGAATCGGCTGTGCCGTGAATGAATAAAACTGGCATTTTCAAGCGTGGTATTTTTTTAATCGATTCAAACCGCTGTGTCAGAATTAAATTGACGGGAAACATCGAAAACATGTTCCTGGCAGTTATTAACTGCTGAATCGAGGTAAAAGAGCTTTCCACAATCAAACCGGCAGCGTCTGGGTGTTTAACTGCCAAATCAATGGCTATTGCTCCTCCTAGAGAATGTCCGTAGATATAAATTTCTTTTTGGGGAATCTGTCGCTGCTCCACCAGGTAATTCCAAGCTGTAGTAGCATCTTGATAAACCCGCATTTCGTTGGGAAAACTGCCTTCACTGCGACCATAACCGCGATAATCAATCAGCAAGACCGAAAATCCTAGTTGATGAAACCGATTAGCATGAGCTACATTGGCTCCTATATTGATACCGTTTCCATGCAAATACAGCAACACTTTGGGGTTAGGTTGGTTTGCTTTTATCCACCAACCGTAGATGCGTTCCACCTTACCAAATGTGGTTGGTACAGGTAACCAAACTTCCTCGTAAGGAAGTTGAAAAGATTCTGGTGTCTTTTCGATAACAGAAGAGGGAAAGAAAATGAACCTCGGTTGCTGAAAATAAAGATATAGACAAATAGTACAGTAGGCGATCGCCGCAACTACTTGCAGCCAAAATAGTAATTTGAATAACACTTGTATTAGAAGTTTCCGTTTTTTTCTTATCATGTACGCTATTTTATATTTTGAAAGGTATTTATAAATACAATAGTCATTGTCTAACTGGATGCATTAATATGTTACGATTATGATTTTATTATCCTGCTAATTTTTTTCATAAGTTTACTACAGAGGTAAGCTTGTATACATTTATTTAAGTAGTTTCTCTGTTTAAGAGTAATAATGAGTGGATATCAGGAGAAGGTTGTGACACTTTTCAATGAGGCTCAACAAGAGCAACTCAAGGAAATAGGTGCATATTTAGGGCAAGTTCGGCAAGAAAAATCTATACGTGTAGAAGAAATAGCTGCTAAAACTTTGATTCGACAAACTTTTTTAGAAGCTTTAGAAGAAGGACGATTTGAAGATTTGCCTGAGCCTATTTATGTGCAAGGATTTATTCGTCGCTATGGAGATATTTTAGGGTTAGATGGTACTTCTTTAGCACGCTCTTTTGCTATCAATTTTTTCCTCTTTGACTCGGAAAATGATAGTAGGAATGCAAAGAAACAACCAAATCTGTACATACCTATAGCAGTACCCTATATCCTCTTATTAGCCGCTGCTTCTTTTGGATTATTTTATATACTCAATCCCCGTCGTCCAACTCAACCGATTAGTCAAAAACAAAACTCCTCAATTGTAGCGAAACAAAAAACATCACCTATCCCTTCATCAGCCAAACCAAAAATATCACCTTTACCTAAAGTCACATCTACACCAAATAGTCAGACAAATTCAACAGTTGAAGTAACTTTAGAACTTCAAGAGAAATCATGGTTACAAGTGAAAGAGGATGGTAAGACTACATTTGTGGGAAATTTAGAAAAGGGAGAACGAAAAACCTGGACAGCAAAAAAACAGTTAACTATACGCTCTGGTAATGCAGGTGCTGTATTAGTAACTGCGAATAAAAAGGAACCCAAAATTTTCGGAAATATTGGGGCTATCAAGGAAGTTACTTTTACCCCAGAAGTTAATAGTCAATAGTCAAGAGTCAAGAGTCAATAGTCAATAGTCAATAGTCAATAGTCAATAGTTAATAGTTAATAGTTAATGACCAATGACCAATGACCAATGACCAATGACCAATGACCAATAAAACTAACTTAATGTTGGCTTCTTTAAATGCCAAGTAGTTGATTGCTCGTAAGCATAAGCTACTTGAAACAGTTGGTCTTCTCGCAGCACATTGCTAATTAGCTGTAATCCAATTGGTAAACCATTGTTATCGAAACCACAGGGCACACTTAAACCGGGTAAACCAGCAAGATTTACGGGAATGGTCATTAAGTCAACTAAGTACATGCTCAAGGGATCGGTAGTTTTTTCGCCGCTTTTGAAAGCTGTACTGGGAGCAGTGGGACACACTAACACATCAAATTGCTGAAAAGCTTTTTCAAAGTCTTCTTTAATCAGGGTGCGGACTTTTTGCGCTTTTAGATAAAAAGCATCGTAATAGCCAGCAGAAAGGGCATAAGTGCCAATCATAATTCGGCGTTTGACTTCAGCACCAAAACCAGTAGCGCGAGTACGAGTGTACATTGACAGCAGATTTTCGGCATCAGGAGCGCGTAAACCGTACTTAACGCCATCGTAACGAGCTAGGTTTGCTGAGGCTTCACAGGGAGCGATGATATAGTAGCTGGGTAAGCCATAGCGGAATCTGGGACAGGAAACTACACCAATTTCAGCTCCTAAATGTCGTAGTTGCTCGATCGCTTTATTCACAGCTTGTTCGACTTGTGAATCTAAGCCTTCACCAAAAGTTTCTTTAATGATACCAATTCTTAGTTTACCTGTGGCTTTGAGGTCTGGTTTTAAGCTAGCGGCGTAGTTAGGAATTTCAACTTTGAGACTGGTAGAATCTTTGGGGTCATGACCGGCGATCGCCTGCAATAATATTGCTGTATCTTCAACGCTGCGTCCAAATGGTCCTATTTGATCCAAAGATGAAGCGAAAGCCACCAACCCGTAACGCGAAACCAGTCCATAAGTTGGTTTCATCCCGACAACACCGCAAAAAGATGCAGGTTGACGAATCGAACCACCAGTATCAGAGCCGATAGAAACTACACATTCTTCCGCTGCCACCGCTGCCGCAGAACCCCCAGAAGAACCACCAGGAACCCGCGATAAATCCCAAGGATTAGCGGTAATATGATATGCAGAGGTTTCTGTAGAACCCCCCATTGCAAATTCATCCAAATTGGTTTTACCCACCATCACCGCATCTGCATCGGCTAGTTTTTGCGTCACAGTTGATTCATATGGCGGCACAAAATTTTCCAGAATCCGGGAGGCGCAAGTAGTGGGAATACCCTTAGTACACATATTGTCTTTAATGCCTATGGGAATCCCCGCCAGCATCCCTATTTCCTGTCCGGCGGCAATTTTGGCATCCACTTCCCGCGCTTGCAAGAGTGCCCTTTCTGCGGTCACGTGTAAGAAACTGTGCAATTTTGGCTCTAACGCTTGAATTCGGTCTAAAGCTTCTTGGGTAATTTCAACGGCAGAGCGTTCTTTTTTAATTAGCTGTGTGTGCAACTCGCGGATCGATGCCATGCATTGCTTCCTTTGTGACTCAAATCTCAAATTTTAGTACAATTTGATAATTATTGGTACTGGAGTCTCCAGTTGTATGGTTAAAATTATTACACGTAAATCTTTAGGAACGCAAAATGTCTATGACATTGGCGTAAGTTCCGACCATAATTTTGTCATTAAAGATGGTTTTATCGCTTCTAATTGCTTTAATAAATCTCATTCTACGGCATATGCTTATGTAACTTATCAAACTGCATATTTAAAAGCTAATTATCAATTAGAGTATATGGCAGCACTGTTAACGGCTAACAGTGGTGACACGGATAAGGTGCAGAAGTATATTGCTAGCTGTACGAGTTTGGGTATTGAGATAGATCCGCCAGATATTAACGTTAGTCAAGTGGATTTTACACCCCTTGCGGGAAAGATTTTGTTTGGATTTAGTGCAGTGCGTAATGTGGGACAGAATGCGATCGCCTGTATATTAGAAGCGAGAAACGAAGGAGGTTCATTTAAATCTCTGGCTGATTTTTGCGATCGCGTGGATTTGCGTGCTGTTAACCGTCGCGCTTTAGAGTCGCTAATTTACTGCGGAGCTTTTGATAAAATTCAATCTAACCGCCACCAGTTAATCAAAGACCTGGAATTAGTATATGATTGGGCACAATCTCGCGCTAGAGACAGAGCTAGTGGTCAAGGAAATCTTTTTGATTTTAATGGTGGAGTTTCTAATGATACAGCTAATAATAAATTAAGCAAAGCTTTTGAAACTGCTCCCAAAGCGAATCCTGTTCCTGATTTACCTCAACCCGAAAAGTTACGCAAAGAAAAAGAACTTTTAGGCTTGTATGTATCCGACCATCCGCTGAAATCAATACAGCAAATAGCACGATACCTGGCTCCTATTAACCTGACGCAATTTGGCGAACAAAAAGAAGGAATGATGGTTTGTGCGCTTGTCATGCTAAATGGGGTGAAAAAGGTAATGACAAAAAAAGGCGAACCGATGGCGATTTTGCAAATAGAAGATTTAACTG
Source organism: Nostocales cyanobacterium PMM_0081 (assembly GCA_949127805.1). GTDB lineage: Bacteria > Cyanobacteriota > Cyanobacteriia > Cyanobacteriales > Nostocaceae > Hassallia. Next base: position 1,160 of record CASBQC010000203.1, on the reverse strand, counting down.
CACAATCGGAAGCGGTAGTCTTTCCTAAATATTATGAGCGGATAAGTTCACTACTTCAAGTTGATTCACGCTTGATTATTTGGGGTAAAATAGAGCGAAAAGACGATAAAGCTCAATTTATTGTTGAAGATGCCGAACAAGTAGAAACAGTACAATTGGTGATGCTGGAATTAACTTCTCAACAAACAGCAAACATTCAAGAACTTGATCGCCTAAGAAGCATTTTGAAAGAACACTCAGGGGACAGAGAAAAAGCAAAAGTGCCAGTGATAGGTATTATACAAGCTGTAAATTCCCGTCAAGCTGTTCTTCTTGGCAGACATTTTTGGGTACAAGATTCGATAAGCGCTTTTCAGGCTCTCAACAATGCCGGATTTCCGACTGAGGTAAAACAGCTTACTGGTACTTGAGTGTAGAAGTGCTGAATTCAAAACCCAATACTAGTTTACCAAGAAAGGGCATGCTCGCATTGGGCATTGTCCAAGTGAAACTTGTTTTTATTCCCCTTGCAACAACCCACGACAAATGGGGACAGCCTTCTCCTTCGGAGACGCAAGCGCGAACATCCGAGGGTATCGTTGGGTGTCGCGGATCTTTAAAACAAGGCTGTCCCCATTTGTCTAGGGAAGGACTCGCCCTTTTGCTCTGTTTCTTTGCTCTGTAACCATACCAAGTTGCACATCATAACCCAATACAGTTCAGTTAAGGATTTTTAGTACTGATTTTAGATCTGTAGAGACTACCAAGTGCTACGTCTCTACGAGGATTGTGGGCTTAACTGAACCGTATTGCATCATAACCTCCCCTCTCCGAATTCGCAAAGAGGGGTAGGGAGTGAGGTGTAAGTCGTGAAGGCAAGTCAATCTCAGTAATTTAACTTAATCTTTTGAAAAAATAAATGTTGGTTTAGTTACTTCTGCTGATGATAAGTCCCTTAAGTATATGGTATTTTTTAATGCCGTGACTATATAGCGAGAACCAGGGGAAGGAGCAAAAAAAACTTGATGACCGCAAATGAGCTAAATAAATTTGTTTATTATTGTAAACAAATTCAGCCTCAAACTCAGGAAGATATTAAAAGATTTTTTCAGGGAGTTATTGTCTTTCCTTATGACAAAGAACTTCTATTACAAGCTTATTTATTTTTGAATATCAAAGAT